>NZ_JBJHZX010000092.1:0-6734 GCF_045310515.1 Candidatus Clostridium eludens
GTACTTGCCATCACTTTTGAATCGGCCTTATATATTTGACCTCCCACAGTTTCTATGTCACCACTCTGTGTTATATTTACTGTCAATGGCTTACTTTTAGCTGAATCAGTGGCTTTTTCTCCTAATTTAGGACCAGCGTTGCCTGGCGCTTGATTACCGCCACCCTGAGAAGCACCTTGCTGAGCATTTCCATTTTGACTGTTACCGCCACCATTTCCTGAATCAGATTTGATGGTTGTATCAAGCTCAGCAATGACATATTTACCATTTATACCTTTATCTGATTTTTTTGCTTCAGTATTAGCATATACCTTTGTAACGGTCTTTCCCTCAACTTTAAAATCTGATGTATTCAACTTAGATGTATCTATAGCACTATCGTATTGCAGTGCTATGGCACTTACCTTTTGCCCATCTCCATATACTTCATTAATTGCTGTGACACTTTTAACATGCCCACTGCCTGGTGTTGATTTTGCAGTTAAACCACTAGATGAACATGCTGATAAATTTGTTACCGTAAAAAGCATCAAAGCTGCTACTAGGGTAGGCATTATTTTTTTTCTTTTTCATTACTAGCCTCCTTATTTTCCTTAATTATTAATAGTTTATAATATTCATTTGTAATAACTGAGATAACTTATAGAACTCATGAAGATTAAGAGTAATTGGAGCATTATTGCCACCAACCGAAGAATAAATGTATATTTTCGGTAATATAATTAATTTTAAGATTCTACTTTGATAATTATTTTTCCAACAGAATACTATTCTCAATTTCTAAATATAAGAAGTGTTGATATTAATTTGTTTATATGCTTCTTTGAAATTTTTTACATCAATAAGGTTAATCTCTTTTTCTATAGCTTTCTTATTAGAATCATTTTTTAAGTATATAAGCTTCATAATATTATTCCAATTAAACCTAATACAAAGGTTAATAATTGCATTATTATTAATGTACAAAAAATTACAGTCTGCTGTTTGTATGGAGTTAACGTTTTACTTCTGTAAATAACCAGTTTCTAATTTTTAATACTGTCGGCCAAATCATATATTTGTTCAGAGTTATTTTTGTTTGAGCTTTCAGAAGAATCTGTTGAAGCGTAGGAAACAAGTTTTCCATTTTTTTGAACCCAGGATATAATTTTACTGTTTGAATTATTTCTATTATCACTGTTGTTATCACCACCAGCTAAAACATATCGTATTTCTCCACTTTTTACACGAGTCTCAAATTGTTCCAAGGTCATAATAGTTTCATTTCCTTCAAATCCACTTAAAGATCCAACGTATAAATTAGTATTAACGGTAAGGTTTTCTGCAGTAGTTGATGAGGCTACAACAATTTGACTTTTTCCATTCACTTGATGATTATTTAAAAATTTAACTAAATTAGCTGTATTAATATTTTGGTTGTCGAATCCACGGTTGCTATTTCCATACATATTTTTAGTTCCAGTTTGGCTTTGGTTTCCCGCCAACTGTGAAGACAGCAGCTCCATACCAGCGGAAGGGTTTGTAGAATCCACAGCATAAAACATTGCAGCACAAGACCCAACCATAGGTGATACCAGAATTCCTGCAATCCCCAGGCATACCAACACCCTATTAATTTTAGGCGACCTGTTTTTGAAGAGGTTAATCCCTGACAATATTAATACAGGTACAAAGCATAACCCAATAAGTAAAGCCATCAATATTTTAACTATCTGAGAGGAACTATAGAAATAAGAAAGCATTAACATCTGTACTGCACCATTTGCCAATAATGCTAATGGTAAAAGCCAAGCTTTCCATCCTCCCTCTTTGTACATTTGCCACATAGTTACGATTCCCATCCCAGTCAAAGCCGCAGTAGGAGGCGCCATCATTGTTAAATAATGCGGATGGAACAATCCTGTATTGAAACTGAAATATATAAATTCTGGCAGGAGCCACATAAACCACAGGATTAGTGCCTGCTTTTTATCAGTATCCAGTTTAATCCTCAATTTTTCTTTTATTGATGCTGCTATAAATCCAAAGAACGCAAATGGAATAAACCAAATAATCTGATCTGAAAGAATATTTTTCGAAAACAAACGTGTAATACCTGCAGGTGTTTGGTTTCCCATGGTGCCTGCTAACCTGCTTCCACCCCCAAAACCTCCACCTGAAAAATTTTTGTCCATACTAGGGGCACCTTGCTCCAATCCTTCATGCCCCTGCCCTTCTTGGACCGGACTGTCTTGACCTGGCCCTCCTTGACCCAAGCCTCCCGGACCTTGATTCTGCTGATTACTGTTGCTACTAAGGTTAAGTCTTTCTGTACCATTATGTCCTATAATAAGACCTATTTCGGTATTATTGCCACTACTTCCTACATAAGGACGATTGTTTGCGGGTATAGAATCCACTATCAATGCCCAGGAAAAAGATACTGCAAACAAAATTGCCGTACCTGCAAACAGGTAGATAACCCGTCTTTTGATGGAAATTGTATTGGAAAGTAAATACATGATATATATTGCTGGCAGGATCATATATGCTTGTAATGCTTTAATATTAAATCCAATACCTATAAGTATCATGCCTAATACAAGATATTTAAATTTTCCCTCTCTAGCCGCAGCTGAAAGTGCCCAACATGCCAGCAATAAAACAAATACCAGTTGATTGTCGATTGTATTATTTCTGCTTACTGCTACAAACACAGGAGTAACAGAAAGACACAGGGCTGAAATTAAACCAGCAGCACTGCCAAAAGATTTTTTAACAATTATATATATCAACACAACGGAAAGTACTCCCGCCAGAGCTTGTGGAAAAAGTATGCTCCATCCGTTAAAACCAAATATTTTTGCTGATATGGCCTGTACCCAAAAACCCAAAGGTGGCTTATCAATAGTAACAAAGCCCGCAGGATCCATGGCTACAAAAAAGAAGTTCTTGAAGCTCAGGGTCATGCTCTTTACTCCAGCTGCATAATACTGATTAGAATACCCCTCTATTCCTAAATTTGTAAAATTTAGAACAGCAGACATAATTACAATAGCTGCAAGACAAATATATTCTTTTACTTCCTCGATTTTTTTCAATTTATATAACCTCCTTAGTATATTCTACTTTCCTCAAGTTACTATATTAACACTAAAAAACGGAATAATTATGTGATTTCTACTAGACAATCATAAAAAACTGGAAGTTATTCTCCATCAAGGCAGAAGCGCAACCAATGCATTGACGTATTTTGTCTGAAATGCCCATAGTAGTGTCCCGAAAGAGTAAATTTGAACCAGGATTTTACTCCGCAAAATATAACAAAGACAGTTGAACAGTAGTTAATCCAATATAAATTTGAATACAAAATCAAGTCGTAATTTCCTACAGTTACATTTACGGCTTAACTCTATATGTAAATGAAATAACATAAACAAATTATTATTGAGACATATAATTGTGTGCTTATATAAATAATTGGATATTATAGTAATTGCGTATAATGAATTTTGGACAAAAAACCATTTCTTTATTTTACACCTTAAATATTTTCATGGAATCTATGCTAATATTAGTAGAATGTGTCGATATTGGACTTTTAAATGAATTTATTATATTTTATACCTTATTTCTTTATAGGTAAGTCTATGTAAAAATTTATAGAACCTCAAGCTTTTTCTTAGAATTTACGTTTCTTTTGGGAATAACCTCTAACTGCTTATTTTTATGAGTTTACTAAATATTGAGACTAAAGTACTGAAGAATGACAAATTTATTTAAGTAGTAGGATTCAATTTACTTTCGTCTTTCTCCAGTTTAAACTTTCTAAGAGTAGAATAACCTACTAGAACAACAAGCGCTACCGCAAGTACTGCAGATGTTCCAGCAGAACCCAGCCCGAGACCACCTTTTTGCTGAGATTTCCACAGAAAATCGCCCATAGTTGCTCCAAAGGGGCGTGTTAAGACAAATGCTGCCCAAAATAAGAATACTTGAGATATTTTAGTGAAATATTTTCCTAAGACAACCAGTCCCAAAAGGGAGCTTATTAGTAATGTTCCTCCTAAAAATCCAAGTCCGGAGCTGTCGGAAATAAAATCTCCAAGAGCTGTTCCAAGTGTATTTGAAAACAGTATTGCTGCCCAAAACAAGATTTCAGTATTTGTAGTTTTGATTTCATTTACTGAAAGTGAATTACCGCTTAATCGCCAGATTATAAAAATAGCTATCAAAATGGAAACCAAAACCAAAGAACCTTTAGCGTAACCCAGGCCTAGTGTTCTATCCATAAAATCTGACATTACTGTACCTGACGTACTAGTTGCCAGAATAACAGTCCAATAAAGCCAAGGATGATACTTTTTACTTGTGAGCTGTAACACTACGAAAATTGCAAAGAGACTAATAAATATCAATGCACTAACAGCATAACCTACGTTCATTGTTTGGGACAGTAGGTCTCCACCGGTTTCACCCAATGTGGTTGCGATAATTTTCATTATCCAAAATAGAAGTGTGATTTGGGGTATTTTTCTCATATTTCTACCTCTTTCTTAATTTTAGAGTTAAATTTTTATTATGCGTTTGTCCTGTGCAAGTTTAGTTTTCGTATTGGAACTTATCTTTAGGATGGTTCATATTTTTTACGTCTAAGTGTTTTATTCCCATGTAACTAACAAGACCAATGATAATAATTATTAAAACCAGAGTGAGTGGCCCTTTCTCAATACCAAGACCGCCGAAACGCGTAGGTCCATCAATCCAATCTGCAAAGGAAGCACCTAAAGGTCGTGTAATTATATAGGCAACCCCAAAGGCGAAAATATCATTCATACCAAATAGTAAGTAGCCAATGGCTGGGATAGCAATTATGCCAACAAACATAATACCTGACAATAAAGTACCTAAGTGTAAGAAAACTGCAGTCATATCTCCTGCAGCAGTACCAAGTGCAAATGTAGCTATTACAGTATCCCAGTAAAAGGCCTCACGACGGCGAGTATAGATACTATGTATAGACAGAGTTTTTTCGCTTACATACCATGTTATCAAAATAATAGCTAATAATCCTGCAAATAATATGGTTGATACAACAGGTCCAAGGTGCAAGCCATCGGCTACCATCATTCCCAAAATACTTATGATGGCTATATTTAACCAGTAAATCCATGTAGTATATTTACGTGCTTTGCTCCTTACATCTATTTAAAATTTTTATCTATGAGCTCAAAAATTACAGATATTGTTGTGGGAGCACCTATGGTCTGACGGAATAGATATTTCCATACTTTAAGCTCAATAGAATAAAGAATATTACTGAAAGTTGATACATGTGCTAATCTTCCTTTAAAATGGTTCATTTGTCTATGGAAGTTGAAGATTGTGTATAGTTTCCTTTTCTTTTTTGTAGGTAAATGAAATATAAGCGACAAGAGCAATAATGATTATTATTGATACCAGACTTACTGGACCGGTTCCAAGCCCACGATCATGTGCTAGCCAATCTGCAAATGAGGCTCCGAGAGGCCTTGTAATTATATAAGCGAACCAGAAGCAAAATATTTCATCCATGTGAAAGAGTTTATAGGCCAAAGCCGGTATAGCAATCACCCCGATAAACATGAGTCCGGATACCAAAGTACCTAAGTTCAGACTAAAAGCGGTAAAATCCCCCAGAGCAGTTCCAAGCATAAATGTTGCAAGTACTGTAGACCAGTAAAAAATCTCACGACGGAGTGTGTTGATGTTATGAACATCCATAGTCTTTTCTATAACATACCAAGTTATTAGGACAATTGCCAAGATTGACGCAAATACGGCAGACGTAATCATCAGAGAGCCCAAATGCACAGCATCCGCTGCAGCTGTACCAAAAACAGCTACGGCTGCGACATTTAACCAGTATTTCCATGGTACATAGCGTTTCGATCTGATCTGAAGTATCATCGTCATGATTAGAACCGCACACATGATTCCCATGAACGGAGTAAAGGATATTGATACACCTGCTTGAGGGCCGCCTGGGCCCTGACCCATTCCAGGAGGAGGTCCCCCCGTGTGATCTTGGGATCCAAGTCTTGACAGAAAATCGGATGCTGCCTCACCCATTAAAGTGGACAACAGTTTTATAATCCAGAATAATATTGTGACTTGCGGAACCTTATTCAAGGCATGTTGTACAGGAGTCGCTGTGTTTGCTAATGGTTTACTCATACTTGTATTCATTGATAATTTACCTCCAAATTAAGTAGATGTGCTTTTAGTTGTCTAGTATTCTACATGCTTTAACATTCATAGTTGATATTTTACTAGTACACCAAAATTTAAAGTACATTTTAAATTATAATACCGATACCTTTAAAATTACTAAGAGAAACATTGAAATTTGATTAAAATTTTCTAATGAAATATTAATAATTACTTTATAAATAAAAAGATTGCCTTAGTTCAATGGTAAGAGTACAAAAGGGGATTTTAAGACAAAACATTAATAAGTTACTTTTTCCTTTACAACATTTTATTAAAGTTATACTATGTTTACTATAGAATATAATTTTCGTTGATTTTAACCGAAAAACACCATTGTTTTTCGGTTTTTCCATAGACTTACGTAAATTCAGGAGGTGAAAAATGACCAAAGTTCTTATTGTTGAAGATGAAGCTGAAATTGTAAGCTTTCTAGAACCAGAACTATCCTACGAAGGATATGAAGTGGACGTAGCAGGTGATGGTAGAACTGGTTTAAAAAAAAT
>NZ_JBJHZX010000093.1:0-6437 GCF_045310515.1 Candidatus Clostridium eludens
GAAAAAAGAGAAAAAATAAATGTAGATAAAATTGCATTTAAGGTGTTAAATGGTTTCGTTGATCCAAGTTCTATCCCGTATACCGAAAATTATAGACATTCAATATTAACAAATGATGGGAGTTACGAAAAACACGATAAAAAGAAATGTTATTTATTTACTAAGTACTTTCAATATCATGTTTGGAATTTTGAGGAAATACCAAGCTATGACAAATTAAAAGAATACTTAGAAATTAAGACAGATAAAGCTTTTAATAAATACATTGTTGTTATGGACAAGCATTGGCAATGGATAGAGACAATCTATATTAAACCTAAATAGGAAATTAGATTTAAAAAAATGAGATTGCAGGTTAGGGGGTAGAAAACAATGTTACTTAGTGAACAGTTAAAAGAGAGATTAAGAAATGAATTCATGCCTCTAAAAAATCTCAAAATTTTTAGTAATGCGTTCCCCGTAAACATAAAAATAGCTTTATTAAAGTCCTTACCTAAAGGTATCATGGGAACTTGTGGGTTAATCTTAGATTTTTTTGAAGGTAGAGTTAATACCGATATAACTCAAGAAAATTATATGATAGTATATGTATCACAAGCTGAAATAGCAAAAGAATTTAGATTCAGTAGGGAATATATATCCCCCATTGTATTAATCGTATGGCAGAAAGCCCTTTATGCCCATTTGTGAAGGTTAGACAGGGACTTAATAAAGCCAACTATTACATAATCAAAAGAAAAAAGAACTAGTAGATTTATTGAAGCAAATATATCAAGCACAGCAGGAAGAAGCTAAAACTAGAAATACAGAAAAACAGGACAAGCAAAAGAAAGAATATGGGAAAAATAACAAGGGAAAAATATCTACGTTTAATAATTTTAAGCCAAGGGAATACGATTTTGAAAAATTAGAACGACAATTATTAGGATGGGAAGACTTAGAATAAAAATACAAAAAAGTTAAAGAGATTATATAAGTGCACCTCATATAATCTCAACACATACAGTAACAAAACAAAATAATCATTAATATTATAGCACTATTTTTAAAAGATTTCATCAAAAAATTTTTAAAAGATTTAGGTTTATTAGAGTCAATTTTTTTTAGAAGTATTGAAGAAAGGTTTATTTGTGTTTATTAAAAATATTTTTTTGCTTTGCAACAATCTTGTAAATATTAACAAGATTGTTATTTTTAATTTGCTGTTAGAAATCAAAAGATAATGTCTCACTTTAAACATATTTAAAATATCGTAAAATGGCTACGTTTTCCTTTGGATGTGAATTGTAGTTTTTAATGGTATGATTCTTAGTTCACATCTAAATGTGGGTATCAAATTAAATTAAAATGTGGGTACCAAATTACAGAAATATATATACTATTTATATTAATTATTAATGTATAGTAGTAATGCAGGTGATCAAAAAGCTTATATTTATAAAATAATATTTAAGAAAAAGGTTCATTTATAATATATATGATAAAAGGTAAGCTTTTTGATTACCAAAAAAATCATTGAATTTTTGATACACTTAAAATACATGTAGTTTGCCTATTAGTCAAAAATATATATGAGTAGATAATGTTATAATTTACTTAGAAGTTAATTAGGGATCTAATAATAGTAATTAATTATGTAATAGTGACTTGTAGGGGGATTTTTAACATGTCTAAGATTCATACATAGTAGTAATTAATTGTGAATTATTAATTAAATATGGAAGGTGATATTGTGTATTTATTTGGTAACAGTTGGTTCATTAGTTCACTACAAAAATCTTCATTTCAAATTGTTTTTATTTTATGGGTTGTTTCTGAGATGATTATTTTATTACTTACTATTTCTAAACCATCTGAAAAAAAGTCAAATAAAAAATCATATGATAAGGGGTCGTGCTTTATTATATTGTTAGGTGTATGGCTAAGTGTGGTTGTTAGTTCTATGGTTAGAAAGCAAATTCACTGGCTATTGCCTAATATGGTATTTTGGATCGGAATTATTTTTATGCTTCTAGGGGTAGTTATTAGAATTTGGGCAGTTTGGACTCTTAGAAAGTTTTTTTCTTTATCTGTAGTAATCAAGTCAGAACAAAAATTAATAAATAATGGACTATATAAATATTTAAGACATCCTGCTTATACAGGAAGTATTTTGGCTGTATTGGGAATACCACTATCATTAAGATCATTTATAGCCACACCATGCGTACTAATAATATTAGCATGTGTTTATGGGTACAGGATATTTGTTGAAGAAAAAGCTTTATTAAAAAACTTTGGGAATGAATACATTAATTATAAAAAAACAACATGGAGAATTATCCCTTGGGTTTGGTGATAAAAAGCACGTTAAATAATATCTTCATTTAGGCCATTGTGTCTTTTAAGCTCAGTACTAATTTTTGAGCTTGAAAATCTGAATGTTGTTCTTTAGAAATTGAATAATAGGGTGTTTGTAAAGGATGGTATTTATATTTTTTATACGTAGTATGTAAATATTAATATGGTATGATTTCTATAGAAATTAAGTCAAAACTGTAGAGTATTTCTATTCTATTTAATAAGGGAGTGGGCTAAATATGAAAGTAAAATGGAAGGGTAAGTTAAGTGAAACAAACACTTTCCCTACAACCGAAATTCCTCCAAATGCAGTTGAAATTCTAAACAATCAACGGAAGTCAGACCTCTTTGTAATGTTGATACCAATCATAATCTTTATAGTAGTATGTATTCATGTCAAGTCCAACTATATAGGAAAATACAAGTTAAATTTAGTAGGTTATCTAACAGGTTTTATACTTGCATTCCCATTTTTAGCAGTTCATGAGTTTTTACATGCAATGTGCTTTCCACCTAAAAGTGAAGTGTTAGTATATTACAATAATTGGGGAATATGCTTGGCTCCCAGTAGTCCAATATCTAAAATACGCTATATTTGTACCCTTTTACTTCCAGCGATTATACTTGGTGTTATACCTTTGTTAGTATGGACTTTCATACCAATCTATAATGTGACATTTAATTCTATGCTATTTATATTAGGGGCAGCATGTCTAGGAAGTTCAGTGGGTGACTTATGCAATTTAGTACATGTAATAAGAGAAATGCCTAAGAATTCAGTAATTATGGTATCCGGTTTAAAATGCTGTTATTATTAAGTATATTGGAAGTAATAGCAGATATGCTGATATTAACAGCTATCAAATTAGGACATATGTAGTAATATTAGATTCTCATTGGATAGCATATTTTACTCAAAGTTTTCTTTATAAAGGAAAGTTGAAATCAAAAATAGTTTTAGTTAACAAGTATAGCAGGTGTAATTTTTATAAATTAAGATTGAGGGAATTTAATTATGATTTCATTAATAGTAGCCGTGTCAAAAAATAATGTTATAGGTAATAGGGGAACAGAAGAGATTTAAAGAGTTGACTACAGGTAAAACAATAATTATGGGTAGAAAATCTTTTCAAGAGATAGGAAAGCCATTGCCAAATAGAAAAACAATTGTTATTTCAAATACTTTAAATATGGTAACTGATAATTGTACAACAGTAAAGTCTCTACCTGAAGCATTCGATTTAGTAAAAGATGAAGAAGAAGTATTTGTTGCAGGTGGAGAACAAGTATACAAAGAGGCGTTGCCTTATTCAGATAAAATATATCTCACTGTAATTGATAAAATAATAGATGGAAATGTTTGTTTTCCTGAAATTAATAAACATGATTTTGTGAAAACCTATGAAGAAAAAATTGAAGGTGAGATAGCATATACATATTATACATATGAGAAAAAAGAAAATAAAAAATGCAAATGATATATAAATTCTTATGAAACATTACAAGAGTAATTAAAGATGACATATTTTAAGATATTATCTCTTAATATGTGCCATCTCTTTCTTACATTTGTTTTAATTAAGTAAATATTTGAAGTTAAAGAGTACACTGGTCTGCTATTTGCATTATTAAATTATAAATGCTTAATTTATATAATAGTAGAATTATATTGGTCTATCATTGTCTGTGCTTTATAATTAGTATCTCTTTGTTGTTCCCTTCTATATTTATTGTAGTACCAATCAAATATTAGAGGATTATTTTTCCTGCAATCAAAAACCTCATTTTGTAATTTCCTTGCTAAATCATTAAGCAAAACAAAATTAGTAGGATTAGAGATTACTTTTCCCCAATATTCATCAGCTTTAATCTTTAATCTTTTAGTGCATTTTATAGACCTAGTATTTTCCCTACATTGAACTACTGTAAAAGTCAATACGGGTAAAAAGGGAGAAAATACATTTATTATGATGTTAGGAACAGACATTTCTCTTATAATCCCAATTAAAAGTAATAAGAAAAAAATGCCAGAAGAACAAATAACAATATCTCGTTTGAACTTATTTCTTAAATAACTATCCCACCAGCAATTAGTCCTTTGACATATAATTCTTCCAACTTCTAAAGGTAAACTTTCTATTGTTTTAGGAGAATACCAATCTCTAAAACAATCTAAAACAGTTCCAGAATTAGCAGCCCCAATGTCAACTTTACTAAGCTTAGTTTTAATGTACTCGCTAGCATTACTAGAAATAATTTCACCGTCTGGTTTATCAACTTTGATATCATTCCAAGGAATTGATAAAACAGTACAATCAAAGTCCTCTTGAATACTTGCGGCTATTTCTCTGTCTTTATTAATTATTGGAACCATTACAATTAAATCTATAGCTGCTAGAATCAAACTAAGCCCTACTGTAGTTATGGTAAACTGTATTTTTTTTATACCGTGATACTTTAAGAAAGAATCTGTTATAAATATAGGAAGAAGTGCTATACACACTACTAAAACAACTTGAGTGATTATTTGTATTCCTAAGATTATCTTAGCCTTGGAATACAGGTAATTTTGTGCAGCTAATTTCATTAAATTCTCCTGGTTATTTTCTCTATTTATTATGCCATTGTTCATAATATCTACCTCTAATTATTATTCTTTAGACTCTGGAAAGTCATTTCCAAAAACTTCTCTCCATTTATTAATTGAAGATTTATGGTCACCTTGTTTTTCATATTCCCTTGCATCTGATGCCTTCTGATAATCTAAATATGCTCTAGTGCTTATTTTAATACGCTCATCTAGTGATGAATTATTAATATTCCCTTGGATGCCTTTAGGGTCATTAACTGAGTTATAAATAGCAGAATAAACATGGAGGAAAAGACTAGGAAGTTCCATATCAACATAATTACTAGCTTCCCCTAATTTAGTATTATAATAATTAACAATAATATTTTCCATTAGGTAAGATGGCATCAAAGGCATTGTCTTTCTTTTATTCCAATACTTCATGATTCTTATTATATTAAGTACATTTCCATCATGTTTTTGATTTATAATTGATACTCTATCTCTGTCAATTCTGGGGTCAGTTTTCATCCAATTAGCATTACCGTCAGGAATTAAATAATAGGTTTTTTTGTAAACATTTTCCTTTACCATGAAACAAGGAACTATGTCAAAACTCCAATTGTATGAAGTCAAATTTAAAATTGCGGCCTGCTTGTTAAGTTTCATCTCTGCTTTGGTATATTGAGGAATGCATTTTAACATATTTATAAATTTATTAATTACTTTCCTCGAATTTAAAATATTAGTACCATCATTACAAAGCTTCTTTAAATTAGTTGCAGTATCTGGAACAATTATTTCAATTTTATCAGAAAGTTCATTGTAGGTACTGAATTCTCCAGCAAGACCTATCATAATATCAATGTCATCAAGTTCCCTCTTTTTAGTTCTTCTTGCAAAAGAGCCAAAAGCTATATCTATATCTGAATATAACTTTGGGAAAGTGGAGTCTTTGTCAGGAAATTCGTGTATTCTTTCAATTAACCAATTGCGACTACTTCTTGCAGTAGTGGTTTCATCTTTGTCTAGATTAACCTTATCTTTTAAAAATTCATTGAATGCTGAAGTTACTGTTTTGGGCATAACCTTTTTCCTCCTAAAGTATAATTTTTTTATTTTTAATAATTTCGGGGCTTTTAGAAGGAATCTTTTAAAAAGTGTAGAATATTATATAACTAAGAAGGAAAGAATTAAGATATACTATAAGAAAAGCCCTTAATTAGCTTTGAATGACGGCAATCATTCTATGCTATATTTATTTTCTGTACCATATAGATTGTGGGTAGTCACATCCTTTCATGGTGTAGTTGATACAGGAAAATAATTTATCCATGACTAATTATACACTATGATACTATATTTTTACAAGCGGCTTAATAGGTGGTCGTTTGTGTTTATATCCATACTATTACTAGCTTTAGGATACCTTGATATTCCATTAAATACATTGGTGCTAGAATAAAAATAGTACAAGATAAATTGAGAAAGTTCCGAATAAAGATTAAAATAAAAGTAAGATATGGGG
>NZ_JBJHZX010000094.1:0-6172 GCF_045310515.1 Candidatus Clostridium eludens
TTTGATTATGAATAATAAAGTACGTATGATGAATATTATACCTAGGATGCGATAAATTAAAATCTATAAAATTTACTCAGCTCGAGGATATAAAAACAATTATTGGGGAATAACTAATGAATTTTGATAAAAAGTAAAAGATTTAATAGCAAAAAGACAAAGAGAGCCAAACAAAAAATACAAACAGGTTTCTGGTCAACCTATGAATCCAAGGAAAATGTTACCGCAACAGATGAATGAACGTGCCATTTAGATCAATAGTGCCTTACCCTGTCAGAGAGGAATATTAGTTCTAACTTAGACTCCTTTTTTCATATACCCATTTTCATGACTTTTATTACTAACTCCTTGGTCATTTTACTCCTTTACATCAAAATCCTTGTACCACTTTCTACTCTTTTCATAGTCATTGTATGAAAGAATAACTTTACCTTATTTAGGTTGTTGAATAACTGTTTTTTTCAAAATATATAGATACTGATTCTAGTCTACAAAGATATTTTTATACAATTGAACTTTAATGTCCAGCTTCTTATACAAATACGTGATAACCTATGTCAATAATAATTTGTTTATGCCATTATTTAGCTAAGTCGCAGAGGTAATTTAATACATGTTAATTAATCATATTGACAGTATTCTATAAATAATTTAATATGGTTTATAGTAGAACTGTTCATTGATGAACTATATTAAATGAGGGGATGTTTTCATGGACTACAATGATTTTAAGGTAAAACAAGCTGCGGAGGTAGTTCAATCTTTTATGGGGATCAGCAAAACTTTAGCTAAATTTACACAACAAAATGCTGAAAGTCTTGGTTTGACATTGCAGCAACTAGGAATTTTAAATACCATATATTCTTCTCCATTAATAACTTTAAAAGAAATAACAGAGAAATTACTCATTCCTAAAAGCACAGCAAGTGTTAACGTAGATGAACTGGTTGCTTTAGGGTTGGTT
Organism: Candidatus Clostridium eludens; assembly: GCF_045310515.1. Classification (NCBI taxonomy): domain Bacteria; kingdom Bacillati; phylum Bacillota; class Clostridia; order Eubacteriales; family Clostridiaceae; genus Clostridium; species Candidatus Clostridium eludens. Next base: position 965 of record NZ_JBJHZX010000094.1, read on the forward strand.
GAACGTAAAGCATCTGAAGATGACAGGCGAGAAATTAACTTAATTTTAACAGCTGAAGGTAAGGAAGTATCAAAAAAATCAGCTCAAACTCCGGCCTCATATATTGCTATGATTTCAGTGTTAGAAAAAATATCGTCTGAAGATATTTACACACTACTTCGCATTCATAAAGAACTCTTAAGGTTTTTACAGTAAAATATGAGATTATATAAAAAGATTGAAAGTAAGACCAAGAGCCTATCCTTAAATAACTTGAATTTTTCTAAAAGCAATTTTTAATCTGTAATTAAGTACTACAGATTAAAAATTGCTTATTTTATTTTTAAATCTGTTATAATATTTTTTTAATATATAAGAATTTATAAAATTTCCAATAAGATTCTAATTTAAAAATCATGAGCTATAGTGAATTTTCTTGATTATGGTGTAATATAAGGATTTGTTTATAAACAAGCTTCGATAAAGTTTTTGTTGAGATTTGTAGATATTAGTATAAAATTAAAATATAAAATGTTCATATTAGAATATAAAATTAAGCCAAACCTAATGAAATATAATGGTGATGGGGGTATGTTATGATTTCGTTGATAAGAAAAAAGCTTCATTCCACATTAAAAGTTAACCCAAAAAGCAAATATAAATACGAATGTATTAAGATATGTCTGATATATTCTGCAATAGGATTTTTTTGGATATACTTTTCAAATATAGTTGCAAACAAGTTCGCTGCTAATAAGGATATGCTGCTAATTATAAGTATATTCAGAGGTTGGTTATATGTTGCTGTTACTTCCATTATTCTGTATTTATTAATAATCAGTCTGGTGAAGAAGATTGGTATAACCGAAATGAAACTCAATGAAAGCTATGATGAAGTATCAGCATGTAATGAAGAACTTGAAGCACTTGTACAACAATTGACTGCTTCTGAGGAGGAGCTAAGAGCCCAATATGATCAGATTGTTGAGAGCAAAGAGGAATTAATCAAAAGTGAAGAAAGATACAAAACTCTTGTAAATCAAATGCACCAAGGGTTAGCACTTTTTCAAGGAAATGTTAATGAGGAAGAAAAAATTATAAATTTTAAACTTTTGGACGCAAATGAAAGCTATGAGAAATTAAGAGGATTAAAAAAGAAAGACAGCTTAGGAAAAACTGTTTTTGAGATATTCCCCGGTATGAAAAAAAACTTAATTGAAAAATTTGAACGTGTAATAAAAATAGGAGAGTCTATACACTACGAACACTACGTACAAGAAAGAAGTAAATATTATGAAGTAATTGCTTACAGACCAAAGAAATTGCAACTAGCAATAATCTTTACGGATATCACTGTAAGAAAACAGACAGAGAAAGCGTTAAAAGTAAGCGAATGTACTTTTAGGACACTCTTTGAAAGCTCATCGGATGCTGTGTTCATTTTGGGAAATAATAAGGTGATTGATTGCAACCCAGCTGCCATTAAATTATTGGGATATGATTCTAAAGTAAGCATACTCGGTAAAAGTCCATGTGACTTTTCGCCAGAAAAGCAACCCGATGGAAAAACTTCTAAAGAAAAAGTAGATGAAATATTCAAAAACGCTATTGAAAATGGAAATTTTAAATCTGAATGGTGGTTTAAGAAGTGTGATGGTACCTTATTACCCGTTGAGACTATGCTAACATCTATTTTGCTAAATGAAAAAAAAGTTTTGCATTCTTTATGCCGAGATATCAGCGAGAGAAAACAAATGGAACATAACTTAGAATATTTAAGCTACCATGACCATTTAACGAATTTATATAATAGAAGGTTTTTTCAAGAGGAATTAAGGCGATTAGATTCGGAAAAAAATTTTCCTTTGACTATTGTTATGGCAGATGTGAATGGATTAAAGCTTATCAATGATTCCTTTGGTCATACCACAGGAGATAAACTTCTTAGGAAAGTATCAGAAGTAATGACAAAAGGATGTCGAGCTGGGGACATTATCGCTAGGCTCGGAGGTGATGAGTTTGTGATTTTACTACCAAAAACAGATGCACATGAAACAAAACAGATTGTTAAACGTATAAAAGGAATAGCCTTAAAAGAAAAAGTAAGCTCCATCAATATAGATATTTCCTTTGGATATGCAACTAAAAAGAATGAAAAAGAAGAGGTTCAAGAAACCTTTAAAAAAGCTGAAGATAATATGTATAAGAAAAAACTCCTGGAAAGTCCAAGTATGAGAGGAAAAACTGTAAAAGCTATCATTCGTACTCTTCATGAAAAAAACAAAAGGGAAGAGCAACACTCTCATAGAGTTTCAGAATTATGCGGAAGTATGGGAGAAGCACTTAGCTTATCTGAAGGCGAAATCGAGGAACTTAAGACCATAGGGTTACTTCATGATATAGGCAAAATAGCTATAGAAGAAAACATACTCAATAAGAAGGGAAAACTAACGGAGGATGAATGGGAGGAAATAAAACGTCATCCTGAAATAGGATATAGAATACTTAGTACAGTAAGTGACATGTTAGAAATAGCAAAGTTGTATTAGCTCATCATGAAAAATATGATGGAAGTGGATATCCTAAAGGCCTAAAGGGAGAAGAAATACCACTGCAATCAAAAATCATTACAATAGCTGATTCTTATGATGCTATGGTTAGTGACAGAAATTACCGTAATGCTTTACCTGAAGAAGTTGCTATAGAAGAGCTAAAAATAAATGCAAGTATTCAATTTGATCCATCACTTATAAGAATATTCATTGAAAAAGTATTGAATAAATCATTTAATTAAAGTATTGTTAGCTATCAAGGCTATTAAACACTACATAATTTAAAAAACATGGTATTATTCAAAATTGAATTCTATGCTGTCTTTATGCTACAGTTTTCTTTTTCAGTAACTTTTTAGCATCTACTTAATTAGATATTAGGTAGATTAACTGTATACAGCTGTACTTATTTCTTTAAAATCACATAAACGCATTTATATATAGTGTAAAAAATTATATTGATATCAATTAAGTATAAATGTTATAATATGATAAAACCTAACTATAATTATTATTTGGTAATATTTATTAAATGCCACGATTTTATTTTAAAAAATGTTTAGGAGGCTCACAGTGTTTCAAGGGAAAAATAAAATTAAAAGTATCAAGAAAATACTTGAAGAACATTCTGCAGGAAGTAAGGACATTATTAAGAGTATAGAACATAAGTTTAAAGCTATAGACAAAATATCGTCACCAGTAAAAACTATGATAAGAGGTATTATTGATGTAGCTATTAGTATTAGTGCATTTAATGTAAGGATGAAGCACCAATCAACTACGTTAGCATCTAAATCGGAAAATTTGAAAAAATACACAGACAATATTACAACTGTGATACATGAGATAAATGAAAATATGGCCGAAATATCAAGTAACGCCATGGAGTATACTTCATCCATAGAAGAAATATCATCTCAAGCTAACTCACTTTTAACCTTAAATGAAGGCAACAATAAATCCTTAGATAAAGTAAATAGCTTGAAAGATGATCTTCTCAATAATTCCGTATCAATGGAAAGGGATATAAATAATTTATTACAGTTGGTAGTAAACATGAAAAGTACTGTTGACGGTATTAAACAAATAGCCGAACAAACAAATCTTTTGGCTTTAAATGCAAGTATAGAGGCTGCAAGAGCTGGAGAAAATGGTAGAGGATTTGCCGTTGTAGCTGAGGAGGTAAGAAAACTTGCTGATGTTACACAAGAACAGCTTACATTCATAAATAATCTGATGAGTGATATTGAAAAAGCTTCTGCTCAGAGTAAAGATAGTGTATGCCAAACTAAAGCTGCTATATTTAACATGAATGGTTCTATTAGTGATATTTCTAAATCTATTAAAGAAAGTAAAGAGAGCATTGAATTAGTTTCAAGTAATGTTGCTCAAGTAGCTAGTACATCACAGGAAATAAGTGCCTCTATTGAACATATTAGTGATGAAACCTACTCTTTAGGTGAAGATGCTCATAATATTAAGGCAATATCAGAAGAAATCTATGATAAATCAATAGAAATTGGTAATATGGGGGATTCTATTTCTAAAATTGAAGACCATGTTTCAAATTTAGCAAAGTTGAGTAATGGGATTTTTTATGAAAGCAATTTTAGAATGGATAATGATACTTTTGTAGATGCAATGGATAATGCTATTTCAGCTCATGTAAATTGGGTTAATACTCTTGAATCTATGGCGAACAAAATGCTGATACGACCATTACAAACAGATGGCCATAGATGTGGATTTGGACATTTCTATGAATCAGTAGAACCAAAAGATGAAGGTATTAAAGTCATATGGGATAAAATAGATTCAATACACTTGGAATTGCATAAAATTGGACATATAGTAATTGATAAGATTAAGTCCGGAAGTAGAGATGAAGCTTTAAGTAATGCTACTAGAGCCAAGAATTTATCATTAGACATTATCAAAATGTTAGATGATATAAAAAATCAGGCAAATGTGCTTACTAACAATGGCAAAAATGTATTTTAAACTACTTAGGCATATAAGGGAATTTGGTTTTATTTAAAGCGTATCTAAAAACTACCACAATAGCTAAGAAATATTGTTTAAATCTAATTAGAGTTCTCAGAAATTTATAAGTCAATTAGATACAGCACTCTTGTGAGTGTAGCACCAACATTTCCGACAAAACCTACGCTAAACTAAAAGGGGTAATGGGAGCATCCTTGTTCTGTTGTACAACTGTTGTGCAATCTTTTATTAAAAATAGTATCAAAACATCAATACAATATATAAAACGTTCCAAAATTAATTTAAATAATAAAGGCTTGATTTATGGTTAGCTATTATTCTATCAAATGTACAAAAAATAATTATGGACTAAAAAATACACATTCTTAGTCCATAATTATTAGATTCCTGCCTATTATTGACACTCATAAAAGTAATGGTTACTTTATTTCAGTGTTTTCATTTTCATTCTCATCATATATTGTATCATATGATTTAAAAATTGAATATTATAAATTTAGTGTCTAATTACAATAGGCGGATTAACCCCCTCGTTTTGGACAGAATCTAATAAATTCCTCATTTCTCTTAAATTTAGACCCTTATTTGAATATTTCTTAGGTTTTCTCCAAAATAAAGGTTATAAAATTCATGTGGAGCCATAAATCTTAAACTTGAATGTAATCTCCTATTA
>NZ_JBJHZX010000095.1:0-5053 GCF_045310515.1 Candidatus Clostridium eludens
TTGATACAATTAATAAAGCTAAGAAAGACAGAGAGCTTGTTAGTCCTGTTATTATACATAGTGACAGGGGCAGTCAGGTGCGACAAGAAGTCGCGTAATACATTGTCGTAAGACTGCCCCATCCATTCGGGGTAACTCTATCGTGACTAGCGTGAATGGTAACGTTCGGGTTAGAAAGCTCACGAGACAATGTGGAAGTTCGAGTAGCCTAAGCTGGGACAACTGCTAGAGTAAGAATGCTATGGAGAACGTAAAGTGAATCATTGTAGGAATCGTTACGCTGGAGAAAGCGAAATAGGCTGAAACGCTTTGACCAAAATGGTAAGGAGTCGAGCAAAGGCCAACTGTTAAACCAATGCGAATGGATAAAGAACTTCCGGTTTAAAGATGACTCCTAAGGCATTTATAATTATGTATTATGTGGAACTTGGTAAACCCTATATGTTCCTCCATCGAGAGGTATCTAACCGTAAGGGGCGAAATGACATAGAGGGCAGAAGAAAAGGATAAAAAGCGAATGCTGATTTTGTAATGAAAACAGATAAGGGTTCAAAATTTGCCCTAATTCGAAAGAGTGCAGACTTATCCTATGGTATTTCTTAGCAGGAAAGGAGTATATATTTATGAATTTTAGTAATTCAACGACGGATAAAACCGAGAGACTAAAAGACACGAAATCACTTGAATTTCAATGGGAAACAATTGACTGGAAACAAGTTGAATTCGATGTTAATAGACTACAAACCCGAATCGCTAAGGCAACAAAAAAAGGGGACAATAATAAAGCCAAAAGATTACAATACTTATTAACCCACTCTTTTTCAGCTAAGGCTTATGCTGTAAGAAAAGTAACAACAAATAAAGGGAAGAATACGTCTGGAGTAGACAAAAAACTATGGTCTACCTCTGCTTCGAAGATGAAAGCTGTGCTTTCACTTACTGACAAAAACTATAAAGCAAAACCTTTAAGACGAGTATACATCGAAAAGAAAGGTAAAAAACAGAAACGTCCATTAGGTATACCAACAATGTATGATAGAGCAATGCAAACATTATATGCACTAGCGCTTGAGCCAATCACAGAAACAAAAGGTGACTCCATTTCCTTTGGATTTCGCCGTGGACGAAATGCAAAAGATGCCTGTGAGCAGATATTTTGTGTATTAGCTAGAAAGTGTTCTCCGACATGGATACTTGAAGGCGATATTAAAGGTTGCTTTGATAACATTAACCATGAATGGTTACAAAACAATATACCAATGGATAAAATTATTATGAAGCAGTTCCTAAAATCGGGATATATATATGAAGGAAAGCTGTTCCCAACGGAAACAGGGTCGCCACAAGGCGGTGCAATCTCGAGTATATATGCAAATATGACATTAGATGGACTCGAAAAAGTGATTCAAGATAAATATCATAGAAATTCAAAAGGTAAAATAGAAAATCATTACAGAGCCAAAACTAAAGTGAACTTGATTCGGTATGCTGATGATTTTGTTATTACTGCAAACTCAAAAGAAATTGCTGAAGAACTTAAAACTACTGTTAGTCAATTCCTCCAATCAAGAGGTCTAACACTATCAGAGGAAAAGACTACAATCACACATATCGACAAAGGGTTTGACTTTCTTGGCTGGACATTTAAGAAATACAGTGGGAAATTAATAGTTAAACCTTCTAAAAGTTCTATTAAAAACATAATTAGGAGGTGTTCCACAATAATCCTTAAGGAGGGGAAAGCTAGCACCCAATCTGACTTAATAAGAAGGCTTAATCAAGTTATAAGAGGTTGGACAAATTATCACAAACACGTGGTTGCTAGTAAATCCTTTTCAAATATTAACAACACCCTTTATCACTTACTACAGCAATGGGCAAAACATAAACACCCAAATAAGAACAAATGGTGGAGATTAAATAAATACTGGCATGAAAAAGGCTGGAAAAGATGGCTTTTCAAGACGGACGAGTACAATCTAATTAATTTGAGACGGATTAAAATCGTCAGATATCCAAAATTGCAGATCATAAAAACACCTTTCTTAGACAAGGACTATTTTGATAAAAGAAAGATAAAACTGCATACATTTTGTTGCTGCCTGAAAGGGTGAAGAAATGCTTGAGCCGTATGAGAGGGAAACTCTCACGTACGGTTCTTAGATGAGGGAAAGGGAGCAATCCCTTTTTCTTAATCGATTATGTGTCAAAAGAATATAAAAAGGCTGCTTCAAAAATGGTACTTAGTTATTCAAAGAAAGCTTATCCATGGGATAATGCCTGTATTGAATCTTTCCATGCAATTATTAAACGTGAATGGATAAATCGTTTTAGAATTAAAAATTACCATCATGCTTATATTCTTGTATTTGAGTATATTGAAGCATTTTATAATACTACAAGAATTCATAGTCATTGTAATTATATGTCACCAAATGAATTTGAAAAAGCATATGAAAAATTTAAAAGGATCAATATGTCCACAGCAAGTTAAAATATGGAAATAACTTAGGGTTTTTCTCATTTTAATTTGTACTTTTTCTTGACATAGTACCAACTGTTCCTTCTAAATATTGTAATTTCATCTCCACATTGTGCTTTCAATATTGCTGCATCCGATCCTTTTGCATACACAACTGGTTTTGTTGAAATTGTTGTTGATGTAGAAGAATTTCCATTACTTAATCCTGCTTCAGATTGTAATGCCAATAATTGTTCAATTACTTGGGCTGCTTCCTAACATTTACCTTGTACAGTTACTGCCATATACTATATGCTTAGCCGAAGTTGATGTATTTCCTGTAGTTGTTTGAGTAGATGTACTAGTTATTCCATTTTGTGCTGATACAAAAGCTAAATTTAAATCTGTTATAGAATCCATTGCATCATCTATATTATATCTAATAGTATCTACTATATTACTCCATCCTGAACCATATATTTCTTCTAATATATATATGTATCATTTTCCCACTGTTTATAGACATCTTTTATTAAATCTTTCATCATCTTATTGCCCATTAAACTCCCCCATTCATCTAATTTCTCATAAAGATTGTGTTAAGAATCCCACACTTTGTCGTTTTTCACAAAATCTAAAATATTTATTATATGAGTTTCACATTAATACGTCATTAAACAATCACATTTTTCAAGTATTATTTTCTTAAAGAGTACATCAAATAAAAAACTATCATTTAGTAAAAATTTTAGGAGGTAATAAAATGATAAAACTAAAATATAAATTAATTTCAGCTGTGATGCTTGCAGCACCATTACTAGTAAATACAGGAATTGCCACAACAGTCCATGCATCTGCTAATACACAACCTATAAGCTATAGTCAAACTCGTTACTCTTTTACAAGTTTTCAAGCTAAGTTAGATTCTTTAGTAAAAGCAGGAGTTATATCCAAAGCTCAAGAAAAATCAATATTGGATCAGTACCATAATGGTAAAATAGGTTCTAGAGCAAATTTAGATACTCAACTAGATGCTTTAATCTCATCAGGAGTTATACCTCACAGTAAAAAGGCACAAATATTAAATGGATTTACTGGTTGGGGTTCTAATTGGTATATAGCAGTACCTAACAGTGGAGGTCATAATACTCCAACTCCTAACGCAACAAACCCTGATAAGAATAAATAAAAACCTAATGCTTCAAAGTAGAATGCCCCAAAAGCTAGTGACTCAAGGCAAACTAACCAAAAAGTTAATACTCCAGCAGTAGTCACTCCACCTAGTACTTCAACTAATAATTGTGGAAAATAAACTTCTTTAATATCTTTTAAATGGAGATAATCTCATATGTTTATCTCCATATTCCTTCCTTTTTCATCCATACAACATGATTTTCTAATTTATCTTTTGTATTTGATTCTATCGTTCCATGTGACTGACCTATAGAAATACATTGTTTTATATATTCTTCGTAAATTTCTTTGATACTCTTATCCTGCTTTTTTACTATATCTGTCAACTTTTTACGACTCATAATTATTCCACCCTCTATATCTAAAGTTTATCTACTCAAATGGATGGAACAAATTTCTTCATATCGGTCTTATTTCTTTTCGATTGACAACTGTCCGCTGTAAAACACAGAATTATAAAATCTTCTTTCAATATTATCTAGAAACAATACATTTATATATTCGTTTTTCTTACCAGTTATTTTTCCCTGTCCAAAAACTTTGTGAGCCACACAATCCCCTACTTTTAAACTAAATTCTGGCTTAAAATCTTCTGAGCTCAGCAAATTGCATTCCCTTATAAATCTGGATACTTCTACTGCTTTGCCCTTTATAGTCCTGCTAAAACACAAATACAGATTATCTATAGCTCTTGTAATACCTACATAAAAAAGTCTTCTCTCCTCTTCTAGGTTATTTAAGATACTACTTGAGTGGGGAATTAATCCTTCACTACAGTTTATTATAAATACATTTTCAAACTCCATTCCCTTCACTCCATGAGATTCCAGAAGAGTTATATATGATTTGTTTATTTTGAGTTGTTTCCACTGATATGATTTAATTTTATTCCATACACTTTATCTAGTTTTTAGTATATACCTTATTATTATGCAATTCAATCATTTGTTGTAAATTTGTTCGTGGTTTACTTTATTTTTATTTACATAATATTTATACTGTATACTATAATTCTATTATATGTATTTCCTTAGTTTTATTTCTCAATAGAAAAAAAGACATCACACTTTTGCAACATCTTTAAACCATACACTTATTATTTCATGAAGATGTATACAATTAATGAAGCATTATCTTAACAACCTCACCCCTAAATAAAATTATTAATAGAGAAAGTACACAACATACTACCAAAATTAAAAATCTACGTTTCTTTTTCTTATAAAATACTGCTACTCCCAAAACTAAAACTAAAAAAGACCAAAGGTATACAAAATATCCTAGTGTTTGTTCCAAATTTCCCATTACTTGTTCCAACATTATCACCCCTCGTATAATAAGTTTATGGTCAGTTAAATAACTGCTATAGACTTATTTATTTTTTATATTTTGTATAGA
>NZ_JBJHZX010000096.1:0-4692 GCF_045310515.1 Candidatus Clostridium eludens
CAGTGCCACAAAAACAAATATAGTATAAATTATCTTTATATTGCCATTATTCATAACGTTTATAACTCCATAATTATGTCTTTGTTTATTTAATTTCACTTTAACTTTAGTTCACATATATATTTATAATTTTTTGCCGCATTTACTACAATAATTTTCATCTTTATTTACAATATTGCCACAATAACTGCACTGTTCATTTATTTTCGTGCCACAATAACTGCAAAATATATTTTCTTTATTTTGTATAACTCCACAATTATAACATATTATACTATTTTGTTTATGCATGAAATAAATAATTAGTCCAGCTAGGTTTGTCAATAACACTAATCCACCCCACAAAGCAGGATTATTTCTTTTAGCATTAGCATCTTTATATACCCATAATGCTAAACCAATCCAATAGATGATAAATATAAGACTAATTAACGTTCCTGTAATTTCTAATAATCTTTCTGCATAAGGTATTGGAGTTGCTGTCCTGATTATAAATATTTTGTTTTGTGCAGTTCCATTAGCTATATAATTGATTAGATAAATATCTTTAGAATTTAAATCTCTTTCATAATAAAATTCTTCATCAATATCATTTTTTAATTTTTCATCATTTTGAATATAATCTTTATTTAAAAGAATATTTTCTTTTTTAACTATTCTATAAAGTACATCTTTGTTTATATTGTCTTTAAGATACCTCCTATTAAATTCATATGATGTTAGTAATAGTTTAGTATTGCTACCTATAAGCTTACTGTTAGCTTTAAAGACAATATTATTGTCTTTATCCAAAATAAGTATATTTACTATATCTTTAGAGTCAGAATTTAATTTCTTTAGCTGCGAATTCACATTATCACTTAAACCTTGTTTCTCAAAAGCATTAGAAATCCTCTCATAGTCAATAGCCATACAAATTTTGTCTCTCGTTACATAGGCAATCGTGGCAATGCATAAAATTAAAACTACAGCTGAAGCAATTAAATAAATCTTAGTTGCAACTTTAAAATTTAAGCGATTTATAAATTCCTCCAGTTTTTTCATTTTAATATTACCCCCTTACTTAAATTAGGTATGAATGGTATCAAAAGAATTAAAATTAATGTCTGGTAAAGTACAATTACAGCTATAAAGTTCACATTAAATATTTTCAAAAATACCTGTATTAAAAATGATAATAATATAAATATACAACTTGAAAAGAAGATCTTTTTTACCCTCATTTGCCACTGTTTCTCTTTTAACTCCATACATTTCATATCAATATCTTTATCTAATGCTGCTAAAAGTATTAAGGTGTTTCTTTTATTTATCTCCTTCACATTTATCACCCCTTTTAAATATTTTTCTAAGTTTTACCATGCCATTATGAATTCTACTCTTTACAGTTTTAGGTTCAAGTTCTAACTTCTCTCCAATCTCTTTCAGTGTCAACCCCTCAATATATTTCATTTTTATTACTAGCTTTTGTTCTTCTGATAAATTTTCTAGTTCCTTTATAATTGCTTCAGCATATATTTTATCTATAACTAAACTTTCCACTTTTGCATTAACATTCTCAGTATTTATAGCTTCATCTATAGATATGCGCTGTAAAAACTTCTTTTCCTTTCTTAAATAATCAATATAACAATTTTTTGATACGGTAATTATATAAGTTGAAAATTTTGCTTTTCCATATACATCAAATTTCTCAATATTTTTTATAACCTTCAAGAATGTTTCTTGAGTTATATCTTCTGCAATTTCTTCATCTTGGGTAATTTTAATAAGAAATTTATATACAAAAGGATGATATTTACTTATAAGTTCTTGAAAAGCCCCCTTATCTCCTACCTGACACTTTTTTATTAATTTACTGTCATCCATATGTCACCGTCCTTTTGAAAAAACAAAAATACTAAATTTTAAAACTACATGCAAGTATGTAGTATAATTCTTTTTTAATCTTAGCTTCTCTATACATTCTCAATTAAATCTATATTATTTATTACACGTAACAAAAAAAGTTAGGTTGCAATTATCATGACCTAAATAATAAAAATTTTGATATGGTTATGACCATCCATAAAAAAAGTGGTTTGCTCAAGGCCTATAATGGCGTAGTACAAGAAAGTATAAGTACAAAAATTACTGTGGCTTTTTATAACTCAGTAAATCTTGTACTTATATTTTTCTACTTTATTAGAAAGTGAATGGCTATAAAAGTGCATCCTGCTATAATTCCATAAATTACAAATATACCAAACACTCAGTCTAATAAAAATTTGATACTTAAAAATCCAACAACAGCGTATGTCAAGAGGCCTATACTAAATAATGGCGTAGTGCTAATTGGAGTATGTACTATCTTTTAGTTCAAGTAATCCCATTTTATAATCACCTTACATAGATCTATCATAACTCGTATAAGGTGATTTTTATTTTAGTTCATTACTATTCAAATGGAATAGTAAAAGTGATATTTGTACCTTTCCCAAGTTCACTTGGTTCTTGATTCATCAGCTCTATAAAATCTATCGAATGTCATGTTCTTGAGGCCTTTTTTTAATAGGTTTTACGTTTCCATTTGAATATATTAAATTTCTTTCATCATATAGCCAGTACCTCTTACTGTTGTTATATGTTTTTCATTAGATACATCATTGAGCTTAACTCTCAAGTAACTTATGTACACATCAACTATACTGGTGTTTCCAAGATAATCGTATCCCCAAACAGCATTTAAGATTTGTTCTCTTGTACTTACATTATTTTTATTTTGAATAAGATATTCAATAAGTTGGTATTCCTTTTTCGTCAACTCAATAGTTGCATTACCGATTTTAACTTCCAAGACGGATTGGTTTAATTCAATATCTTTGAAAGTAAGTACATTTTTTTCTTTCTTCTGTAGAACATTCCCTTAGTAGGATAGTTATGGTTTTAGAAAGCTTACAATTTTTCAACTTCATCTTCAACAATAAGAACTGTTACATTTTTTACCTCCTGAGTTATGTAAGTTCATAGAAAAGCCGAAAAACAATGGTGTTTTTCGGTTAAAATTAACGAAAATTATATTCTTAGTAAGTATAGTATAACTTTAATAAAATATTGTAAAGGAAAAAATGACTTATTAATGCTTTGACTTAAAACCCCTTTTTATACTCCTACCATTGAACTAAGGCAATCTTTTTATTTACAAGATAATTATTAATATTTCATTAGAAAATTTTAATTAGACCTTAAGAATTCTCTTAATGTTTTCAAAAGAATTAAGATTATAATTTAAAAGTAAGTAAAATTTGTCAGAGTTCATAATGGTGATAATGAAGGAAAAACGATAAAATATATAAATGAAAATAACCAGCAATCTTGGTTTAATATGATCAGCGCTGACCGTATAACATGAAATAAGAGGTCATTATTTTTTATTCAAAAAACTCTGCAAATCTATACATAAAGAATCTTAAAAATAGTGTAAATAAATTTGTGCTAATTTATTTAAATCGGAGGTGTTAACTTTTTAACACTTACAGTAATTCTATGCTATATATAATTCATGAAGAATTAAACATATTAGGAACTACAACTAACGTTCATATAACAAAAATGATGGATTGAAAAGTCCACACACAGTTGGAATATATATTAATTCATATAAAAAACACGGTACCGAAGGCCCAAATATAGGTAAATCAACATTATGTCCTAGGTTTCTTACAAATAAGCAAGAAGAAGAATTATATAAAGCTATAACTACAAAGATTCGTGACGAAAGTGGTTTCGGATATCGAAAAAACTGAAATTCCAATATAGCGCGAAAATGATTTAGCAATAATTTCAATGTAGAATATCAAAGGTCTGCTACACTGGCAAAATCAGACCATGAAAAGCAAGAAACCTCTAATCGAGAATTTGAGGTTAAAAAAATCTAACAGGTGGTAATATTAGTCACATTCTTTTTCAAGATGAGTAAATGATTAGAGATTATCGAGCAATCCATAAAACTTGGTTTCCTAAAAGTCAGCAAAGAATATACCAACCTATGGAAAGTATGAAGGAGTAAAGCTTGATACATGAAGAGTAAATTAAATAGCAGTTTAGAGAACTTTGCACTAACTAAAAATAGGAGGATATAAAATTGAAAAAAGAATTAAAAACATTATCGGTATTCTTGATATTTGTGATGATGCTAAGCTTGTCAGCATGTTCGACAAGTGGAGGTGAATCAAAAACAAATGATACTAGTAGTGGACATATAAAAAGCGTCACAGCAATCACTGAGGTATTTGGAGATGGGCAAAAGGTAAGTGCCGTGGCACTGCAATACGATAGCGCCATAGATACATTTAAGTTAAATACATCAGATTTTAAAGTTGAAGGAAAGATTATTACAAAGGTATATGCTAATACTGAAGCAAAAAAATCAGATAAAGGTATAAATGGTAAATACGTAATTGCTGAGCTTGATACAACCATTAAATCTGATTCAGGAAGTGGTAGTAATAACGGTCAAAATGGAAATGCTCAACAAAGTACTTCTCAAAGTGGCGGTAATCAAGCACCAGGCAGCGCTGGTCCAAAATTAGGAGAAAAGGCCACCGATTCAGCTGAAAGTAAGCCATTGACAGTGAATATAACACAGAGTGGTGACATAGAAACTGTGGGAGGTCAAATATATAAGGCCGATTCAAAAGTGATGGCAAGTAC
>NZ_JBJHZX010000097.1:0-4666 GCF_045310515.1 Candidatus Clostridium eludens
TAATTTATCTTTAAAAACAGCTTTTTACCGCCACTAAAATATTCATCAAAATTCACCATACATCCTGGGTCAGAGCCCCTGAATCCATATATGCACTGGTCTTCATCCCCCACTGCAAATATAGAACTATTTCTTCCAATTAATTTTAAAATATCTATTTGAAGTTTATCACAATCTTGAAATTCTTGGTATGGAGATAAAAAAATATGTAGAAAAATATTAAATCAAGTATTATCAATATTTAGAACACAGAACAAGGTGTGTAGAAAATAGGTTTTGTAGAAAATAACGTAAAAGAAGCCCATTCGTGCACTTACCAACATAACTATCAACACATTATCCACATATATTTTATAATTACCTAAATCAATGTTACTGCTTTTATTTCCTGCTTTCATTCAGTAATTTTAATACCCTATGATACGTTTCACCGTAATAGTATTATCAAGGGTTTTCTTTATAAAAAATAGGAAAGCATGCTAGCTTTCCTATTTTAAGCTTATATTTGCGGACTAGCAGAATATGGTAAGACTGAATTATCTCTTAGTAACTTAGCATTGAAACTCTTATTAATTTCTAAGTTATTTCTTAAATTAATATTTTCGAAATACAAATTATTATACTCCTTTTCAGCCTTAATTCTTAGATCAATTTCCTTCTTTCTCTCAATTTCAGCTTTATGACAACTGTTTCTGAGAATTAAAATATGGCTCTTTATACTTGGGGTAGAGAGAAGTATAAATATTTTTAAGGCTATATTTAAAACTAATTAGTATGAGATCCAGCTGTAATAACCAGACCTAGATACACCTGCACATTCACATAGCCAGCTGATGTTCAGCATATTATTGTCTCGCTGGATCATTTGATGTATTATTTTAAATTTTTCTTGCGGTTTTGCTTGTACTTCCATTGTGCCTGCCAATTTAGAAAATTGATTTTTTTTAAGAATTCATTTTCTTGCTTTAAATATTTAACTTGATGCTGTAAACGTGCAATTTATTCATCAGATGTTAAAGTCTTTGTTGATGAGCGACCATATGTATCTTTTCTCATGTCACTAAATCCACCTTCACGCTTACTCATCTTTCTGAAGCGACGAGATATATTATCAATTCTATCTCTACCTAAAGCACTAACATCAAACCCTGAATTCCTTAATATCTCAGATGGCGTTTTTCCAGCCTGATACTCTGCTACAAAGTACTCCTTAAATTCTTCAGAGTAGGTAATAGCTTTGGCACTAGCACTTTTTACATATGGATTTTTCAATAAAGCCTCCAGTTGGTCATCTGTAAAATAGTTTTTCCCCATTATAGTAACTCCTCTGAAATATTTTATAACAAAAAAAGGCCCTATAAAATAGGTTGTTAAAAATAGTATTTCATACGTTTTTTTTAACTGTCTATTTTATTAATAAACATACCATTTTTTATATTTATTGAGAGTGCAGTTTTGTAAATACATTAATATATTATTCTCGAATATATGTAAACAAATATTATTATTACAAGAAGACCCCATAATACTTAAATATTACATTTCTAATGTACAATTTTTAAATTATATTTTAAGAATATTTGTTTGAACTCCGAGACATTTAAAAACAATTGTTTATCTATCTAAAAAGCAATCCTAAATAAATAGAATTTAAGCCGATCAGCTTACTTCTGCTTTTGTTGCTTTAGGCTATACTCAAAAAAGACATAGGAATTCTATGCCTTCTTGTATTTTGGGAGTTTTATTTGTTTTTAATAAAATCAAGCATTTTCGTAGGATTGCAACTTGATACGATAAGCTTGCATCTTCTTTTCTTTCTTTGTTTATTGTGCTGCGATATTTATTTTGTGCAAATAGTATAGAAACTGTGCCTTTTCAGGCACGCCCTGGCGTTAAATTAAATTTTTTTAATTTCAAAAATAACTTCGTCACAATAATCTGGACATTGAACTATAAGTTTTTCTCCGAAGCCCATTTGTTCTGGGGTAACACCTTTCCTGGCGGCAAATACAAAAGGAAAAAAAGATTGTAATGCCATTACACATATATTGTCAGTATTTTTCATATCTACTAGTGTATTTTTTATAGATATTTTATCTCCTTTTTTGTAACAACTACATTTAGATTCTACAACTTCTATTACAACATGTTCCATAAATATCTCCCCCTGATATGCAGTATTTAATTTAAACCTTTGTGCTAGTTCATTAACTATTAACTAATTGCTAAGCGAAATGTACAATGTGTTTTCTTATACATTTATGCGAACACGGTAATTAGCTGATACTCCCATCTTCTTCAAAGTGGGAGATAAACGCTACTAAGCACCTGGATAAGTTCTTCTAAGGTTCAGATGGAGAAAAGCGTTTTTCATAAGTAAACTCCACTTGAATCTAAGAAGAACTTGAAGAATCAACTTTATAGTGATGATTTTTTTATTTTAATATAAAAATCTTATAGAGTCAAGGAATTTATTGATAATCTATCAATATAATAGAAAAATACTGATAAACTATCAATTTTTTTTTAGCAACCACGACAATGGTGTTAAAAATAGTTGTTCCCTTTTTAGTTGTTACTTCGAATTTGAAATTTGCGTAGGTTGTAATCTTAATTAGTGGTGCTTCTCTTCGGGGGCTTCCGCATCTGCTTTGGTTACATGGACTGTATTACGTGGATGTTGAGGTGGTGCATAAATAGAATATACCTTAAGTGGTTTATTACCTGTATTGATAACATTGTGCCTTAAATTTAATTATTTAACAAGCTAATATTCTAATATAAGTTGCTGTATTTTTCATATTCTTGTGTAAATAATTTAACATGAAGTTCTTCGTCAAGAATTATTCTTTCAAGTAATTTTCTTATATACCTATCCTGTATCAAAGTTATATGATACCTATAATTTTTTATTGCCTTCTGCTCAGATCGAATGTCCTCCATAAGCATTTCTCTTATAAAATTGGTATAATTAACATACCGAGAGCTCCAAAGCTTGCCAGGAGGACAGGCATTGTCAATGTACATTGGTTTAATTCCTTCCAATTTAATAGTCTTACCTAAAAGCTCTAAGTGCTTCATTTCTACTATAGAAATTCCACCGATGAGCTCTGCATAATCATTATATTGACCTTCACTAACAAAATGTTGATACACATATAAACTGACTGCTGTAAATTCACTAACTGCACCAGCATAATCTTTTAAAAGAATATTAGCATACTGTATATTTTGCCTCTCTATCATTGGCTCCTGATATGGTAAGTTTACAGTATATTTAGTATGCTTTGATATATACCCTGACATATTTGTCCTCCAATTAATTAAATACATAATATTATATGATTATATATAAAAAGTATACAGTAGAACATTAATAGCTACATAAAAATAATTATATATTTAGGCCTAATACCAGCAAGCGTGTAACCAGGGGCAAAGTATATTCTATAATTTGTAAATTTATATTAGATATCTTATTGTATTTAGACACTACATTTCAATTGTATAATTTTGCATATAATTAATGGCATATAAGAAGGTCAATAAGTTAAGAATATTTTATATAAAAGTTATAATCTTTTAGTAAAACACTGTATTATTTAAACTAATGTTTTTTAACTTATATAAAATTACTGCAAGGAAAAATATGGTTGCACTTTAAAGTCACATAAAAGACATTTAAGCTATGGAAGTTGTTTTAGATGTGATTTTCATTAAAATAAAAAAAAGCCTTGTACTATAGGGTTATTTTAATGACTTTTTCAATGATTTTTTCTTGGTTTTTTCTATGTGAGGGATTACTTCTTCAAGAATATCAAGTGATTCGCATAGACATTCCTCAATAATGTCAGGTGTTATTAATACTGATTTCTTATTCAATTTTTCACCTTCTTTCAACATTCAACGTTTACCATTATATACCTATTATGCGCATATAGCAATTAAAATCGTGTTAAAGTTTTTAATAGTATTTTAAATTAAGACTATGTTTTAATTTGATGCTGATAATTATTCGAATTTAGTTTTAGGCTTAACTCCTATCCTTAAACAATTTGAATTTTCTATTAAATTCCCGTCTGTTATTGATACCATAAGAGTAAGAATCATCATACATTTCATATTGGCTGGCTACGTTTTGTTCAATGGTAGAAATTCTTATATATCCAACTTTCATATTTAAAACTTTCTTTGTTTAGTAGTTACCTTATTATACTATTAAACAAATGAGTGTCTGTCATATAATGCACTCATTTGTT
Source organism: Candidatus Clostridium eludens (assembly GCF_045310515.1). Taxonomy (NCBI): domain Bacteria; kingdom Bacillati; phylum Bacillota; class Clostridia; order Eubacteriales; family Clostridiaceae; genus Clostridium; species Candidatus Clostridium eludens. Next base: position 4,260 of record NZ_JBJHZX010000097.1, read on the forward strand.
TATACTTAAAATTACAGGTAGGAGGTGCTGGTGGAGGTATGCCTGAAAATAGAGAAGAAGTGGAAAAAGTCCCTTAAGCAGGAGAAGGCGCTTTTAAAGTCCTATCTCAAAAATATAAGGTGAATGTGGGTACAATCACATGGCCATCAAGTCAAGACATAAAATGGATAAAAAAATCATTTTATACCCACTTTGGGATTAATTTTCTTAACGTGGGTTTTGTCGGTTTTGTTGACGGTACCCTATAAGAAATCATAAAATTATTGAACTTCAAAAGAGTGATAAACTTTATACCAGAGCCATTTTAAGCTGCTTAAGCATCAAATACATCCTATCTGCTTTCATACGTTTGTTCTGTGGTATGTCCTTAAGATAGTATTTTGTATTTATAAAAGGAAATACTATTA
>NZ_JBJHZX010000098.1:0-4490 GCF_045310515.1 Candidatus Clostridium eludens
AATATTCAAATAAGGGTCTAAATTTAAGAGAAATGAAGAATTTATTAGATTCTGTCCAAAACGAGGGGGTTAATCCGTTTATGGGTTATCTATTTATGCAAAGCAAAAACTCCAGCTTAAGACTAGGCCGAAGTTTCTGTTATTGATCGTTATGGATTATTTAGCACAGAGTTATTATCTTTTTCCATATCATTAAACAATGTGTTCATCTCCTTAACAAGTTTGTCAACTACATCTTACCATGAAATTTGATATGTTTCCCATAGTTCATGCTCTTTTAACGTTTTTCTCATTTCGTCCAGCAACTAGAGTGAAAACACTCTAATCTTATTTTTTAATGGGTACTTTGATTGGACAATTGTCTAAATACAATAGGACACCTAGCATATACTTCAAAATAAGTAATTGAGTTTGCGGTTTATCGTAGCTACCCTAGGATTACCCCTATTAATATAACATAACGGATTGCAGTAGATGACATAAATGCTCCCATTACCCCTATTACCATGATATGGGCTGTAATAAAGCTCTTTTTAAGATATAACATACTAAAAGAGGACGGGCTATACACCGTCATTCCCGTTTATTTTTGATTTAGTGATGCTTTTAGTACGGTGTGATACCGTTACCCAATGTAGCTTTCTCTATCGAGTTCAAAATATGCCCCGCCATCAAATAAAATTAATGTATTTTGGTCTTTAATATAAAAGGTACAACCAGTACTGTTCCAAGTATCCTTATGACGGCTGTCAGTGTATACAACAACCTGAACTATCGCGTTATCAGTTATTCCTAAATTGCTAAATTTAACTTTGTTACTTGACTCAAAATCTTTCTGAGAAATAATTGATTTTTTGTAGGCAGGTTTTTCACATATCTTAGTTTCATACATTGCTTTTTCATCTGAATAAGTAAGCTTTTTACCTAACATTTTTTTGATAGCATCATTGCTATATGTGCTTACAGGTCCATAGGCTATTTGTTTCTTAATTGACCATTCACCATAATAAGTTTCTTTTTGATCAGACTGATTTTTTATAGCTGGTTTATTATTTTTACTCGTCATATATGTTGAACTATTTGTAATAATGTTATGTTTCACGTAATCTCCAGTTTGAAGGTTATTAATATTAGCACTGTTGTTTTTACAAGCTGCCATTGTCATAATTAAAATTACAATTAAGAATAGACTAATAAATGTGCGTTTCACAATAATCACCTGTCCTCCAGCATTTTGATTTTTTAACATATTATCATCTTAGAATATATGCTACTATATTTTGAATGCAAACTCAATTTTATAAAAGGGATATCTTAAATATGATACAAAAAATTTTTTAGACATATCCAGCAGGTGCTGTTGGATAATCTCTAGTATAATCCCCGGATGTATATATTTGCCATTCATCTATTCTACGTCGATATAATCCTATAAGTGGAGTACCATTACAGTATGACCAGATCTGGAAATCAGTTTTTAATGTATCAGCAGAAGCACCGGCACTTATATCATTAAATAATGTAGACTCTTGTAAAGCATTAACACCACAGTTGTATGCAAAATCTACTAGTGCATCAAATTGTTGCTGGCTTAAAGTAAGGCTATCAGTGAAACTATTTACTCCATTAGCAGTACTTTGTAAATCTTTCATCAATAAATTCCATGCTTGTTGTTCGGTTAAATTAGAGTACTTTTCTCCTGGTAGTATAACATGTCCATATCCAATTGTTGAATTTTGCGAATCTGCACCTCCATATGGTATAGCACTATACCCTTCATAACTTGCCGTAAAGTTAACTAATAATTCGCTAATTAACATATGTCCTGGTCCAGGATTGAAAACAGTAATTGTACAACTTGCAGTAGTACCTCCATCTGTCGTGGTAGCTATAATTGTAGCAGCTCCTGGACTTACTGCTGTTACATTTCCTGTAGCATCCACTGTTGCTATAGCATTATTTGACGATGTCCATGTTACGGCTTTATTTGTTGCATTGTCAGGAGTTACCGTTGATGTTAACGTATCTGTTCCACCTACTGTTAGAGTATCTGTAGTTTTGTCCAAACTAACTGATGTAGCTTCAACTATCGGATTATTAACAGTAACCGTACAACTTGCAGTAGTACCTCCATCTGCTGTGGTAGCTATAATTGTAGCAGTTCCTGGACTTACTGCTGTTACATTTCCTGTAGCATCTACTGTTGCTATAGCATTATTTGACGATGTCCACGTTACGGCTTTATTTGTTGCATTGTCAGGAGTTACCGTTGATGTTAACGTATCTGTTCCACCTACTGTTAGAGTATCTGTAGTTTTGTCCAAGCTAACTGATGCTGGCTGGACTACATTGCTAGTACTAATAATAGCATCAACTGTATTTTGTAAATTCTGGCTTACTGATCCATTTCCGCCCAAGATCACAACATGTTGTACATTCTTGCTTTTTATAAAATTAATAGTTGCCTCTGAAATTGAGTCTTTATCTGTTAAAAATATTGGTGCGTCATTTTTTGCCGCCAAAGCTGCACCACATAATGCGTCCGGAAAATCATTTCCCGATGCCAAGTAAATTGTATTAAAATTCAAGTTCCCTGAAAATTGATTATTAACACTTAGATTAGTCGCATATCTGTCATCACCACTAATTCTCTTACTATTTGGAAGACTTGAGTCTATAGTGGAGTCTAAAACACCAGTTCCTCCAACTAAATATGATACAGGTATACTTTTTCCCTTTATAAATGCTGCAATATTTTCATTTAAGGAATGCTCAGGAGATATTAAAATAGGCATTGCCATTATACCTGCAATTGGAGCTATTGATAGTGCATCCGGAAAGTTTAAGGCTGATGAGACTATGATTCCATTTTTAACCCCAACAATTTCTGCAACTTTTTCAGAGGTATCGTATCTATCGGTTCCACCAATTCGAGTAATGCTAATTCCTAAACCTGTTAACTGTTCCTCTATACCGGTACCTATAATACCAGTACCACCTATTATAATGGCCTGAGTGGCGTTCAGTCTTTTTATTTCAGCTATAATGCTTGGCTCCAATGCATCTGTATCCGTTAATAGTATCGGAGCATCTTTTACTTTGGCCAGTGCAGATGCTGATAGAGCATCTGGATAATTAAGGCCTGATGCGATAATAACTGTATTGGAATGTACCCAACCAGCAGTACTAATAGCAACAGAAGTCTCATATCTATCACTTCCATATAATCTTTCTGTTGCTGTATTGCTATCTTGCGCAAAAACAGGGCTACAACTTAAAATTACGCACAAAAATAAACTACTTAAGATAATTACAAAAAATTTTTTTTTAATTAACATCAGTATCCTCCATTTTTGACTATAAACAATTAGTTCTATATGAATTTTGTGACAAAGTGAAAATTATTATATTTTTTTATCATTATCTTCTATATTACCACTATGTACCTAGGCGGTCAAAAGTCTATATGGAGTGTCGCCACATGGCCATCAAGCTAAGACACGAGAATAATGAAGTAAATCAGTTGGTGTAAGAGATTAAGGCAAAATAAATTCATGTTACTACAAATTTTAGAATAAATACTATTTTAATACGATTTTTTGCATATCAAAAAAGCTCCTGTATTTATGATTTTTTGAAGACACGAACTTTAAATTATAATATAATAAAAGTGTTTTATGCGGCGGTTTCACACCTTCTTTCTTGATGGTTGTAGGAGACTCCAAGAATGTCAAAGAAGGTCTTTTTGTCCTTACGGTGCGATTTCCGCCCATTTTTACATATACAGTTATATATTCTTGTTAAAACTTTGAAATTACTTGAAGGTGTCATAAAGCTAAAATACAGCTCTTGAACATATTCATGCACTATTTGTGCTGTTTTAATTTCACTTGTTTCAAACTTCTTCTTTTTTAAGAGTTCAGATCTCATTTTAGACATCACTATGGAGCTTAAAACTAGTAAAATAAGTTTACCATATAATTGGCATTTGAAACGTTCAATTTTTACTGGTTTTACACTAGATATGTGAAATATTGACTTCCATATCTTGAATATTAGTTCAACCTGCCATCTTAATGAATAAATATCATGTATTTGTTTTGTAATCAATATGTTATTTGATATGTTGGTCATGTATATTGTTATTCCCATCAAATCAATTGTATTAGCACTTTTCTTAATACCTTTCTTTTTAGCATTTCTAAAGACTTTTTCTTTCCGTTCTTTAAATTGGCTTTTGGTAAGTTTATAGATTATTAGACGTACTTTGCGCTTTTCAGTTCTCCCAACAAATGCATCTGGTATTTCCTTAATTTGGCCTTCCTGCATTTTACTTGCCACGTCCTTTAAAAACAATCTCTTATAAACACTTGACTTCCTTGGTTGTCCATTTTTAAGATATTCAACATTTTCATTTTTTACATATACAGCTATATTAGGTTTAAGTCTTGAAACATAGAAAGATTTTTTATTTTCCATATCCTCAAAAT
>NZ_JBJHZX010000099.1:0-4487 GCF_045310515.1 Candidatus Clostridium eludens
TCCTGCTATGCATCCATTATTCTCACAACAACCATGACGAATTAATAATAATTCCATAGTTAACACCTCTAGCTATAGTTCTAATTCCATCTAGCAACAATTTTAACATTATTTTAGTATAAGCTGCATAATTTTACAAGCATGAACTAAATGTTTTGTAAAATTATTCATACTATATTATCCTAATACTAATATTCTAACGCTATTTTTCTCTTTTAATAAATAAGCATATATACATTTTTGCATTATATATTTATTACTACAAGGTATCCCCTATTTATTATAATATTACAGCATTTAATTTTTACAAAGCAATGTAAATATAATCAGTTTTCCCAAAATAAGCATATAAAAAAACAGTCAGTTAAACTTATTATATGATAACTACTAGTTATTCACTCAAATAATAATATGAAAACATACACATATATGGCTTTTTATGTTATAATGTTTTAAAGACTATGAAGAGAAAAGTAGATAAATGTATGAATTTACAGAGAACTCTAAAAGGTGAGAATGAGTAAGAATTTTTTTATTGAAAAAGGTCTCAGAGTTGCACACCGAGTCTAGTTTTTAGAGGTAGGCTGTGACGGTATAACCCGTTATAAGTTATAGAGTATACAATTAATTATGTACTTGAAGAGGTCTATATGGCGACATATGGATAAACTGAGGTGGTACCACGAATATATAACTTTCGTCCTCAAGATTAAAATCTTGGAGGTGAAGGTTTTTTTATTTATCTAAAAATCTATTAAATCATAAATAAATATTTAAAGGTGGTATAGCTAAAATGTATAAGGAATTTGAAAGTATAGAAAACTTAGAAAAGATAATGCCAGATTCAAATGAATTTGTAGTGGAAAGAGTTAAAAAGTTAAATAAGCTTTATGAATTGGGGGTTAATCCATATCCTTATAGCTACAAAGATATAACTCATACTAAGGATATTTTTGATAACTTTAGAAATATAAAAGAAGAACAAAAATTCACATTAGCAGGAAGAGTTATGCTAATAAGAAGGATGGGAAATGCTACATTTGCCAATATTATAGATGAAAAAGGAAATATACAAATATTCTTAAGTAAAAGGCTAATAGGTGCTAAAAGTTATGAAATCTTAAAATTAATTGATGTAGGAGATATTATCGGAGTTGATGGAACTGTATTTAAGACTAAAACAGGTGAAATCACTATTAGGGTAAATAAGTTTCAATTATTATCGAAATCTATTAGAACACTTCCTGAAAAATATCATGGTATTCAAGATGCTGACCTAAGACAAAGGCATCGTTCACTAGACATGATAATGAATGCAGATGTTAGAGAACGATTTATAAAACATTCAAAAGCAATAACAGCTGTTAGGGAATATTTAAACAATTTGAATTTTATTGAAGCAGATACCCCTATTCTAGATACTAAATACGGCGGAGGAGAAGCAAAGCCATTTACAACCTTTGTTAACGCATTAGATTGTAATGTATATATGAACGTCTCTCCAGAATTATATTTAAAAAGACTTATAGTTGGAGGAATTGAAAGAGTTTATACTTTTGCAAGAGCTTTTAGAAATGAGGGAATTGATAGAACACATTATCCAGAATTTAGCTTGTTTGAATGCTATATGTCTTATGCTGACTACAATGACATGATGGAACTTATGGAGAATATATACGAATATGTATTTAATAAAGTTAACGGAACAACAAAGATTCAGTACGGAGACGTGGAAATTGATTTTAAAGCTCCATGGAAAAGAGAAAAGATGTGTGACCTTGTAAAAAATGATATAGGAATTGATGTTGAGGCACTTACCAGAGAAGAAATTATTAAGTGCATTAAAGATAATGATCTCTTAATAGAAAACCAGAGTGAACGATTAGTTATTGATAAATGTTCTAAAGGCGAACTAATAGTTAATTTGTTTGAAGAGTATTCTGAAAAGAAGCTAATTCAGCCAACCTTTGTCATAGATTTTCCGAAAGAATCATCCCCACTTTGTAAAAGCCATAGAGATAAGCCTGATTTAATTGAAAAATTTGAACCTTATGCTTATGGTGTTGAACTTGGGAACGCTTATTCAGAACTTAATGACCCATTAAAGCAAAGAATACTTTTGTACGAACAAGCGTCAAAACTAAGGGCGGGACTGGAAACGGCTAGTCCAATGGATGAAGAATTCGCCGTTGCCATCGATACTGCAATGCCACCGACAGGGGGATTGGGAATAGGTATTGATAGAATGATAATGTTCCTTACTGGTTCCTATACCATAAGAGATGTTATCGCATTTCCTATAATTAAAAGGTAAGAATAAAGTAATATATACTATAACCAAAAGGAATAATATCACTAATAAAGAATGTTGATATTAGTCTTTCTATCGGATATAAGTATTAAGAACATAATATTTATACTACAAATATTATGTTCTTAATACCCTTTATTCAAATACTGGACGCATGAAACTTCTTTCAAAACTAATAATACATCTTGTCCTTTCTGCATAGACCAATGCTGATTGACATTCCTTATCTGTACTAATTTTTTTTCGATACTCCTCATATTTAGCCATGTCAGGAAAGCTAAATAAAGCATAAGCGATATTATTAGCACCTTCATGTGGCATAAAATATCCATGATGAATGCCTCCCATACAATTTACAAGTGATATCCATGCTTTTGCATATTTCTCAAACTCATTTAGCTTATATGGGTCAATTACATATTTCAGATAACTGGTAATCATTATTTCACCTCATTTATTAATAATTTTCTGTTAGAATTAATTTTTATATGATGTTATTCAATAGAAGATAAGATAAATGTTGTTGATGTTCCTACCACTCCATCTATTTTTAATAATTCATCAATATAATCCGTTATATTCTGTGGTGATGTACTTCTTACTTTTAGCATTATGCACCATTCACCTGCTAATCTGTAACATTCCTCTAAAAATGCACTATTAATATTAATGCTTTTAATTTTTTTAATAATATCTTTAAACACTACTGCATTTATTTTCAAATATATAAAAACATGTATATTTTGGCTTAACTTATCCCAATCAATTATAGCTTGATACCTTTTAATTATCCCATGGCCTTCAAGCTTTTTAATCCTCTGGCGAACCGCAGGTCTAGTCAAGTTTAATTTTCTACTTATACTTTCATGCGATTCCCTTCCATTACCAATAAGTGCTTTAAGAATTTTTTTATCTATATCATCCATGAACTCACATCCTTTATATATAGTAACATATTTTTGATAATATATAACTAATAGCAAAAAAATAAACCTATTAGAAACTTATAGTTAGTAAATAGCCATAAGTTATTACTATTTATAATATCACATTTTCATATTTTATGTTTTACGATTACGATTAGTAAGACATAAAAATTTAAAATAGAATAGAATAACAACTTGGTGATCAAAAAGCTTACCTTTTATCATATATATTATAAATGAACCTTTTTCTTAAATATTATTTTATAAATATAAGCTTTTTGATCGCCTGCATTACTACCATATATTAATAATTAATATAAATAGTATATATATTTGAGTAATTTGGTACCCACATTTTAATTTAATTTGACACCCACATTTGGATGTAAACTAAGACTTATACTATTGAAAAATACAGCTTACATCCAAAGATAAATGAAGATATTTTACAATATTTTGAACATATTTAGGGCTGAATAACTGACTTTTGATTTTGAATACTAATTTAGAAATTATATTTTCAATAATATTTTGAATTTAAATGCAAAATAAAAACTATTTTTATACAACACAAATAAACCTTTCTTCAATACTTTTAAAAGATGAAATCTTTTAAAAATAGTGCTATAATGTTAATGATAATTTTGTTCTGTTACTGTATGTGTTGAGATTATGTAAGTTGCAACTTATATAATCTCTTTAACTTTTTTGCATTTTTATTCTAAGTCTTCCCATCCTAATAACTGTCGTTCTAATTTTTCAAAATCGTATTCCCTTGGCTTAAAATTATTAAATGTAGATATTTTTCCTTTATTATTTTTCCCATATTTTCTCTTTTGCTTGTCCTGTTTTTCTATGTTTTTAGCTTTAGCTTCCTTCTGCTGTGCTTGGTATATTTGTTTTAATAAATATACCAATTCTTTTTTCTTTTGCATTATGTAATACTTAGCTTTATTAAGTCCCTGTCTAACCTTCACAAATGGGCATATAGGACTTTCTGCCATACGATTAATACAGTGAGATATATATTCCCTACTAAATCTAAATTCTTTTGCTATTTCAGCTTGTGATATATACACTATCATATAATTTTTTTCATTTATATCGGTATTAACTCTACCTTCAAAAAAATCTAAGATTAAACCACAAGCTCCCATGATACCTTTAGGTAAGGACTTTAAGAAAGCTATTTTTATGTTTACGGGGAACGCATTACTAAAAATTTTGAGGTTTTTTAGGGGCATGAATTC
>NZ_JBJHZX010000100.1:0-3896 GCF_045310515.1 Candidatus Clostridium eludens
CATTTGTTGTCAAAGTAACTACCATCTCAACCACTCTTATATGTTTTACTATGTCTTAACCAAAAGTGTATTAACAAACTATTCAAACACCATAAGACACTTTTTCAACCTATTTATGCGGGCTTATGTTTATTTTTCTTTTTCTTTCTATATATATTATATTTAACTTTAATTTTTCAACACACATTATCTTCATTTTGTTCAGCAACTAGAGTGAAAAACGCTCTAGTTCTACTTTTTAACAGGTAGCTTAAATAGACATTAGAAATTTATTGTCTAAAATAACACTATATCAATGAAATTGATAAATACATTAAGATATCAAGATAAAAAACAATAACATGTCTACATTGGAACTACGCCAAATTTTTATATAAGTTGTTGTCCAAACCATATAAGAAATGTGATACAATTTTTACTATAGTTAAGTGAAAATGGTTATGGTGTACAACTAAGGTGTATACTAAAACCTTTCAAATAACAAAGAATTAAAAAAAATTATTGCATAATGAAAGGAGATATATATTATGCCTGTAATTCCTATAGATCAAGATTATTCTAATATAAATTGTTTTATAGACAGTTTATTTAGTGCAGATGTTAGAAATTTAAAAACAATCACAAATGCAATAACATCTGGAAGTTTTTATGTGAATTTTTCAAGTCAGAGTGATAAGATTGTCAAAGTTTGGACAGCAGCATGGCAGGCTTTAAATAATATTCCATATAATGCAGAAGATTTTTTACATTGCCAACCAAGTGACAAAACAGTTATTGCTTTTTTAAGCCATTTTATTTATAATAATAATTTGCGTATGCAGTTTCCTCAATTAGAATATCTAGGAGGCAAAGCAAATACTCAACTCCCTATATATCAGTTAACTGGGTATACAGAATACTGTTTTTATTCTGATGGTAAATGGCAAATGGATACTGTAAATAAGTTTTTACAATTGCTAATGCTTGGAGGACATTTTGTTTTTATTCAAGATAAGATTGACCTTCCCCCAAATGTTTCAGTTCAATCTTACTATGAATCGTTTAAAAATAGTAAAGAATTTGAAATTTACAGACGGAAAGATCCTGGGAATTCTCATTATACATCTTTATTAAATACTACAGGATATTATGTACCAGATATTAATAGCGATAAGGCACCAAATCCATGTCCATTTATGATGGCATATCTCGTGGCATCAACTAATTCTAATATTATAATAAAGGAACCATATAGTACATTTATGCAACTTGAGGGATGGGAATCTCCTTATGGTAGGCATAATACAGATTATGATAATTATAAAAGTACACTATGGAATATTTCTACTTTTGGAGCTTGTGCATATAGTGAAAAAAGAGGTACTACAATTTTTCTTGCGCCATACGAGTGGAAACCAGAAATTAATGAAGATACAATTATGCCTAAATATGCAGGAGCAGAAACAAGACAAAAGTGGTTAAATGTAGATTTAATAAAAATTTAAAAGCATAAAAAATATAAAGTTAAACGTATTTATTATGAATTGCAGTCATAAATAAGGTTTGTGTAGCAATGGAACAAAAATGGTTATAAATATGTACTTAGACTTTTTTGTTCTATTCTATATTTTATCGATGTCATAACTTGATACTTTAAATACTTTTGGTACTTAATAACTAAATGCTTTATCATTAGATGTAAAGCACCTCTATTTTACACGGATAGTTGCAGTACTTCTGAGGAGATTACAATCTTTATCTCAGAAAACAAATGACTATTATATAAATATAGGAAAACCCATTGAAGATACTCCTCTATTATTGAAAGTATATTTTGGGTTAATTACCTTATTAGGTATGTATTGATCTTAACTGTAAATAATGTTATAATTTTTTCCATAATAATCTAATATCATTAATAGATAAAAGGAGAGTGTACACATGGCTACAGAACATGATAACGAGTTTGACTTTGAAGCATCAACGAATGTTACCTCAATTTCATTTAAATTTAACGATAATTATGTTATAACAGATGGACAACCTTGGGGGGGAGTGTCATCTGATGGTGGTAAAATTATAGTAAAGGCTGGTAGAAGTGGTTCAGAGAAATGTGCAAAATGGTTCAAAGATTATGTGGCAAGCAATTGCAACAATATGATTCATACATGTGACGGAGACAATTTACCAGACAAACTTAATTTTGCGATTCAAGGTATACTTACTGTTGACGGACAAAATTTTGAAGTTTGTATTGGACAAGGACATCGCGATAGTACTGGTGAAAATAACTGGCACATAGCTTCGAAAAGTATTATAGCAGATGCTGATGCGAAAAATGGTGCACTTGGAATACGAATGTTACAAGATGGAACTTATGGCTTTAAATTATCAAGAGGTTAGTCAAAGTTTTAGAAAAAAAGTTCAATTTTTAAAAAATTGAACTTTTTTAACTCTTAACGTGTCTATTTAGGCTTAAGTTGATTTAAAAACTCCATTATAACAATCTATTTGGATGCAATTCACATCTTTAAATATTGCAGGTTATTGAGTAGAAGTTATATTTTAAATATCATTTTGCTATATATGATAAAAAATTACAAATAATAGCCTGACTAATGTTTTTTGCAGTAGACTCATAGAATTATCATATAATTATGAGGAGTGCTTTACAAAACAAGTTACAATTTAAAAGTTACGATAGCAGCATCTATGTGGTGATTCAAAATAAAAACTCTGAAGAAATGCAGAGCCTCATGAAAATTACATGGCAAAATTTAGAGTGAATTTTTACTTAAATGCAATATAAATAAAAAAACATAACTTAGGAGGATTTATTTATGTCAGGTCAAACAAATCAATGCTATTCCGCAATTAAATGCAGGCCTTTACTAGGTGTACCTTGGAACTACCAAAAATCCTTACCTTCTTCTAATGTTCGCCAAGGATATCATCATGCATCACCCCATTACCACCTAATTGTTGAAATTGATAACAACCAGCAATACACGATTGTTATTAATATTGAATCTAAAGATGCGAAATCACCATTGCTCTTATATTATATTGATGAAAATTATAAAAATGATATCACATCTAAATTTATAAATACATTTCAAGATAAGTATAAGATTATTCAGCCGCAATGTAGCCCAGATGGCATTGCATTAGATTATGTAAAAGGTAACCTCTTTGACCATACTAAAATGATGACTGAAAAATATTTATCTGATGGAGAAGATAGTCTAAATGAAGTTATAGATAACTATGTAAAAAGTGCCATCTCAGATAAAGCAGATATCTATGTTTTCGGAATGTCTTTCAGCGATGCAGGACAAAACAATGGAGTACATGATGTCCATATGAATCAAGGAAATGAATCACAATATGCAAATGAAGATGGAGTATATCAAGATGGCGGTTTCTTTATCTACTATCCTGCTCTGAATAAATGGATTGCTATGTTTTTTGCTTTTCAGTCTCAATCATTTACCACAGATGAGGATGGACATAGAATATACACCTGTTAACTCTAACTCTTTGACCAATAAAAATAGAACATCCCAAAGTAGGCAGATGGTAGCAAATTGAGTAAAATGAGACATTTTCATCAAAGACTTAAATAAGTAATTAATATTATAATTATAGATAATATCTATTTTAGAAGAGTATATATGGAAAGTTATGTGATGAAATTTAAGAAAAAGACTTCAAACATCATTTTAGGAGCAATTTAGATAATAATGGCTTTAGCAAACCTATGTCTCTTATGTTTTTTTACTTCACGTAGCTAGGCCATCATTTAGAATACATTCTATTTTATCTATAGCCTAAAACAGCACGGATTAACCCCCTCGTTTTGGACAGAATCTAATAAATTCTTCATTTCTCTTAAATTTAGACCCTTATTTGAATAT
>NZ_JBJHZX010000101.1:0-3870 GCF_045310515.1 Candidatus Clostridium eludens
AAGAAAATGCTGTTATACTTGTAATATAGATTTATACAATATAAGAACTAAATAGTATAGATATATAAATTATTAAATCATAGTTTACATATTAAGTTTAGACGATTATTTTTTTATAGTTTTTAAATATTATATATCTAATAAATAATTATAGATTAAATAGCTAATAACAGACTTATAATCATAGTTAATGATAATTATGATTAGGAGGAAACATAAGATGAAAGTTGAAAAGGTAATAGGGAAGGATGGAAATATATTAAGCTATATATTAGTTGGGTCTAATTTTAGTGAAATTGATGTTGTTGGAAATTTCATTAGATTTTTGCAAGTTAAAAACTATTCTCCCAACACGATAAAAAATTATATATATGATTTGAAATATTATTTTGAGTATTTAGAGAGTTCAAATAAAGAATATAATAACGTTGAACCGAAAGAGTTAGTAAACTTTATTGAATATTTAAAAGGAATAAAAGTTGTAAATAAAACTAATAAGGTTGTAAGTATTTATGATGTACGAAGTGAATTTACATCATATGGAGGATTATCAGCAACAACAATAAATAGAATATTAGCCTGTATATCTTCTTTTTATGATTGGGTTACACTTAATGACAGTAGTATAAATAATCCTATTATAAATGTGGTAAATTATAAAACAGTTCCAGTTAGCGATTCTTACAAAGGTATGTTGTCGTTTGCTAAAAAAGGTAATCAGATGAAATCGAGATTCTTAAAAATAAAAGTACCTAAGAAACTACCAAGACCAATAAGTGATACAAATATAAACTTGATAATAAACTCATTTAAGACTTATAGAGATAGAGCAATATTATTATTGGCTTTACAAGGAGGTTTGAGAATAGGTGAGATTTTAGGGCTAACATTTGAAGATATAAATTTTAGAAAGCGTGAATTAAGTATAACTTTTAGAGAAGATAATCCTAATGGAGCAAGAGTTAAAGGTAGTAAAGACAGAGTTGTTCAATTATATGAACCAGAAGCTTTAAATGAATTGAATAACTATATTTTATACGAAAGACCAGATAGTGAAACTGAATATATATTTCTTTCAAATAAAGGTAAGAAAAAAGGTGAAGCACTAACTTATCAGGGTATAAACACCATATTTAATTATCATTGCAAAAAATTAGGATTAAAGGAGAATGGAATGGGTAAAATGCTCACTCTACACGCTCTTAGACATACACATGCCACAAGGATGTATGAAGGTGGTATGAGTTTATTAAGTTTACAAAAGCGTTTAGGACACTCTTCACCACAATCAACTCAAGTATATACAAAAATAGCTGATGCCAAAGTCAAGGAGGAGTATAAGCGTGTTATCGACAATACTAAAGAAAAGTAATGATATTTGGGCAAATACTGGACATTTAAAAGAAAAAGAATTTGAAAAGCTTTTAAGAAAATGTGGATATACGCAATCAACAATAGGAAATCAAATATATGTATATAGAAATTTTAAAGAAAAATATGTAAACTTATCTGATTGGTTTGAGGAAGATATTTTCATTAGGGTTAGTGATATTAAAGATAGAGATGTAAATTATAGAAGTAGAATATATTTATTTCTAATGTCAATAATGGGACTTAAATTAGATTATGGATTTCTATGTTCTATTAGTGGAACAGATGGTTATGTAAGACTTTTATCATATTTAAATATAGACATTGGATTTGAAGATTTAAGAGCTAAGAGCATAGAACTTGGTTATAGTGAATTTATTGCTGGAACATCACTTAAATGGGCTTTGGTTAGAATTCTTATGCATACTGGTAAGTTACATTACTCAGAGGTTACACTTGAAGATATAAATGAGTTTAGAGATTATGCTTTAATATATGAAAAGGTTGGGTTTAAAGAAAAGAAAAAAGGGGAAAAAGCTTCCCAAAATGTTGTAGATAGATTTACTGGGTCTTTATATCAATTACAGTTAACTTTATATGTCCTCGGAGTTGTTAAAGAAGAACCTAAAAGAGTTTATTCAAGACAAAGAAGAATAGATAGAGAATTAAGCCATATATCTAATAAAGATATTTCTGATGTGGTTGTAAGATATTTAAATCAATGTAAATTGATAAAGGAGAAAGGAACTATTGAGCATAGTTTCAGAGCTATAAATAAATTTATTTTATGGTTACAGGATACACATTCAGAAATAACTAATTTAGAAATGTTAACGAGAGAAGTATTAGAAGAATATCTAAAACATTTAAAAGAAAATGGTTCATCTAAGTTTGGAAAGCCATATACAACTAATGCCTTAGTTAGTTATACATGCTCCATTAAAGTGTTCTTGGATGAAATATTAGCCTGGGGATATGATAATATTCCTACAAGGAAGTTATTGTTTGATTATGATATACCTAAAAGACCCAAATCTAAGCCTAGATATATAAAAGAGAGTGATTTGAATAAACTTATGGCATCAGTAAAGAAACTTGAATGTCCTTATCAAAGAAATGCTATAATTTTAGCAAGATGGACAGGTGCAAGAAGAGAGGAAATCCAAAGATTAGACATAAATTCTTTAGATTACTATTCAGACGGTACTCCTAAGTTATTAATACCTATTGGTAAGACTAATGAATCAAGATGGGTTCCAATAAATGAAGAAGCCGAAAATGCTTATAAAGAGCTTTTAGAGATTAGGAAAAATACAGGAAACATTAAAGGATTGATGGATAGAAAAACTAAGAAAATTACAGATTACTTATTTATGAAAAGAAATCAAAGAATTTCTATAAGTTATCTGTTTCAAGACGGACTTCAGCATGCCTGTGAAGATGCGGGATTAATTGATGAAAATGGTAAAGCTAAATATACCCCACATCAGTTTAGGCATACTATTGGTACTACAATGGCTAATAAGGGAGCTTCTGTCCAAACTATTATGAAGATGTTAGGACACCAGTCCCCAGATATGACAATAGTTTATTCAACTATATTTGATGAAACTGTAAAAGAGGAATATCAAAAAACAGTAGATAATAAAGACGTAATATCTGGTGGTTTATATGCTAAATCACTTAGAAATAATGAGTTAAATAAAGAAGAAATTGATTGGATTAAAGCTAATTTTCATAAAACATATTTAATAACAGGTCATTGTTTTCATCATACAAGAGAACCAATGTGTGATTTTGCAGATGCTTGCTTCTTTTGTTCGAAATATGTTACAACTAAAGAGCATATACCAATATTGAAAGAAAAATATGAAGTTGAAAATAAACTAATTGAAGATGCAGAAACTCGTAATTGGGAAAAAGAGGTTGTAAGACATAGACGTGTAGCTAATAGGGTAAAAGAAATATTAAATGAGTTAGGAGTTGAATTAGATGGCTAATAAAACTCCATCCCAAAATGGATTAATAGACTATAGAAAACAACGACAGATTGATACTCAAAATAAGATTATAGAAGCATTTGAATCTATAAAGCGTAGCAATAAGAAGATGAGCATAAATTCAGTTGCTAAAAAAGCAGGTGTATCAACTGTTACTGTATATAAGTATCATGAATTAGCTGAGAAGATTAAAGGATTTCGAGACGGAATTCATACAAAGAGAATTAAAAAAAGAAGTAATGTTACTGTTAATCAATTAGAGATAATAAATCAAGGTCTAGAAATGAAAATAGAAGAACTAAAAAGAGAAAATGAAGCATTAAGAAAAAGAATAGAAGTACAAAACGGTGAATTATTTGCACTCAAAAATAATTTGAAATAGTAACTATAACATATAAACTATGTATTATAATTTATCATAGTTTATATGTTAAATATAATAAATGTATTTGTAAATAAATATTAATATTAAAAATAACACTTGATTAAAAATATAAAT
>NZ_JBJHZX010000102.1:0-3780 GCF_045310515.1 Candidatus Clostridium eludens
GCATATCCTCTTCCACTTCTTATAACACATTGTTCACCATTAAATAGTTTAACAACAGGATCATCAATTGGAATATAAATTTCTCTATCATGCATTAAGAAATAATCCGCCACATCTTTAAGATTTTTAAATGCACTATTATTTTTATATTCAATTGGAGATCCACTAATATTAGCACTGGTCATTATAAGTATGTCTAACTCCTTTTCTAATATTAAGTAATGTATAGGGGTATAAGGAAGCATAACACCAAGCTTTCTTTGGCCTGCTGCTATGTTATCTGGAAGATTTATATTAGATTTTTTTTTCAATAATACAATTGGCTTTTTTCTGCTAGTTAAAATCTGTTCTTCTTTTTTATTTAGTTCACAGAATTCATTTACAGTATGAATTTCTTTCATCATAACTGCCAATGGCTTATTAGGCCTCTTTTTTCTATTTCTAAGTTCACTTATGGCCTTTTTATTTCTACCATTGCATACTAAATGAAAGCCACCAATTCCTTTTATTGCAACTATTTTTCCTGCCTTTATCAGTTCAATAGTTTTATCAATTACATCTCCACATTTTTCAGTCTGGTTCTTATTATTTATAAGCACTAATGAAGGCCCACATTCTCTACAGCAATTAGTCTCTGAGTGAAATCTTCTATCTAGTGGATTAGTATATTCATCTTCACAATTACTGCACATCTTAAAATAATCCATAGTAGTATTTTTTCTATCATAAGGCAATGCTTTTATTACAGAATATCTTGGACCACACTTAGTACAACTTGTAAAAGCATATCTATATCGCCTTCCTGGATCATTCATTATATCCTGAGCACAATCTTCACAAGTGCTCATATCCGGCAGTATAAATTTTACTGTATCATTTTCATTAGAACTTTCTCTAATATTAAAATCATCATAATATAAATATTCTAGAGTTCTACATTTCACTGAATTTATAATAGCTGGAGACGGAGGATTTTTAATTATTTTAAGTGTAAACTTTTTAATATTATCTAACGTTCCTATTATATCAATAGTAACACAACCACCAGAATTATTTACCCATCCACAAATTTCATATTCCTTAGCCGTATTATATACAAATGGTCTAAAACCAATTCCCTGCACCACACCATATACATTTATCAAATATCTTTTTTTATGGTTATCCTTGTGAGCATTATTCAGTTGAGTCACCTTCTATGTTCTTAATAATGGCAGTTTGATCTGGTAAGTCTCCAATTTCAATGCTTATTTCTGTGCAAGTATCTATTAAATTTTCATTATAGTTTTTAAGATATTGAAGTAGATTATTATCATTAATATGGCTATCTTCATTTACAATAATAGACATTTTATTTATTTTTGAAATTTTTCCTTCTTTACAACAATGATCTAAGCTCTGTGATATTTTACTTAGTAATATGATATCATGCATAAAAATCATCTCCCAAATTATTTTTTTATGACACCGACTTTGGGTAAATTTTGTAATACTTTTATATCCTCCTTATGACACACAGTAAATTGACTTGTCAAATCTTTTCCTGCATATAACCCCTCATGGGTTCCTCCCCCCCATGAGGGAACTAAACTCAAATCATATACTACACCATTAACAGCTACATATGCGGGGGCTCCATTAGCACCATTATATTTTGATAATTCCTCAAGAGTAAATTGTCTTTTATTTTGCCTAAATTCACTATTTTTAAGCAGTGCATTTACTAATTTATTTAATTTTTTTGCTTCACTTTTTATTAGACCTCCATAATAATTTTTAATATATGGGCATCCTACCGCCATCATGCGCAGTGTATAGTAATTAATTCTTTTGTCAATGTCATATAACCTTTGAATAGTATGAGAATCCAATTATCTATCCTCCTAAATTTTGCAGGGTAACCTAGATAAGATTTCTTTGAAAACATTCTTTGAAATTATATTAATATTATCCTCAATCTCTCTGCTGAGACCAAGTTTAAAGCTAACCTTACCTACCTCAATACCTATAATGTATCCATTGACAGTTTTATAATATGATTTTATTAAATCTATTACATTGTAACTATGCTGTGTGTAATATTTTTTGTTATACTGGTATTCAGCCAGCGAATTTATTGTTAGCTCTCCTGGATTTTTACCATAGTAAGCTGCATCTATAAAAAATATGAAATCACCTTCTTCTATTAAAGAAATACAGTACTCAAAATCTGTTTCTCCAATTATGACTTCTATATTATTTTTCACAAAACTTTCTCTTAGTTTTTCTAAAACTACAATACCAACACCGTCATCTTCCATTAGAGTGTTTCCTATTGCAATAACTTTTACCTTCATACTAGTACCTTTACATAAGCAAGTTCACATTTATTACTTACTAAATGAGTTGCACAAGAAACACAAGGATCAAAAGATCTTAAAATTCTTCCCACTTCTATAGGTTCTTTTATATTTCTTATTTTAGTTCCAACCAATGCTTTTTCTCCAATTCCAAACCTTCCATTTTCATCTTTAGGATTCATATTCCAAACTGTTGGGGTTATAATATTGTAGTACTTTATAAGTTTATTTTCTATTTTGACCCAGTGCCCCAATGCTCCTCTTGTAGTATCAGTTAGCCCTGCACCAAAACTTTCATCTGGAATATTATATACCTCTTGATTACTAGGAAGTAGTTTGATGCGTCTTGACAAACCACCCATAATTTCTATTATCTTTTTAGTTTCCAGTACCCTTGCAACATTTCTGTCCATACAGGAGCTACCGCCATTATATTCACCTGCAATTATTAATCTAGCCAAAGGTCCAACTTCCATAGAATAGCCATCATAATTAGGTGATTTTATAAAACTGTATCCTTCTTTCTTAGCTAAATCAATTTCATCAATATTACCTTCTGATGGATTCTCATTCTGTTTATCACTGACATACCAACTGTGCAGTATATTTTCTGTAATTTTACTACTATCAAAGTTTTGTTTCTTTCCATCAATTAACACACCCGATTTTACATAACTTATTTCAGGTTCAGCGTAATGATTAAAAATGCCATAACTCATAAAATTATTATAAGTTTGCCCCATTTCAAAATAGTCCGGATAATATTCAGAAATTATTTTTATATCTTGTATCATAATATTACTAATAAATTCCCTTAATTTAGCTATTATAGATTGAATTTTTACCAACTTATATGAATTCATATTTACCGTAACCCCACCAACAAAAATACCATGGGAATGAGGTGCTTTGCCACCCAACACAGCTAAACCTTCATGGGCTAATCTACTGTATTTTATGCTATCAATATAGTGATCACTTAATTTTTTATTCTCAGCTTCTGAAAGTCTGTAATCATCATATTGATCTGAATATAGTGGACTAATATTAGGCATTTTTACATAACTTGGCATAGTCAAATTATAAAATTGTCTCAAATGATTTTGTATGAATTCAAAACCATGCATTAAATCTCGTATATACATATCATTTACACTTACATTAACCTTCAATGCATCCTCTAATGCCAGTGTAGAAGCCATGGCATGTGCTGTAGAGCATATGCCGCAAATTCTTTCAGTAAAATATATGGCATCTAAGGGCTGCCTACTTTTAAGCATCTTTTCAAAACCTCTAAATAGGAGTCCACTAGTTTCTGCATTAATAATTACATCTTGTTCAACTTCTATTTTAGTTTCTAAAAATCCACTAATTCTTGTTATAGGATCAATTGTAATAGTTTTTTTCATAGAATCCTCCTATCCTAATATCTTACAAAAGG
>NZ_JBJHZX010000103.1:0-3767 GCF_045310515.1 Candidatus Clostridium eludens
AATAATATTGAACGTACAGCCCTTGAAAAAATGAGAAAATCACCCTGGGGAGCAAGGAAGGCAAAAGAACTGTATATCCAAAAGAGAGAGGAATCAAGTCATAGTATTCATTGGGACATAGAAACCATGAATTTTGCTGATAAATATTTATATGGCAGTGGGTAAAAATCTTGGCTAAATATTATTGCAATAATAAGTAGGGGAGATATTTAATGTTACAGGAGTTAGGACAAGGTAAATGGAGTATAGGGCTATGGAGAAAATAAGGCGTACTCCCTGGGGAGTTAAGAAAGCAGAGGAATTATATATTGAGAAGGTTAAAAGTGCAAAGTATAGTGTAAATAAAGTTATTGATACAATTAATTTTGGATATAAGTATTTGGTTTAAAAGAGTGTGGCTGTTAGTACGCTAAATAGCATGAAAATGATAATTGAACGAAATAAAATTTGGGATAATAGATGGATTCACATAAATTTATCTATTATTCCAAATTTATTAAATTGTCCTCTTTCTTGGAGGATTTATTTGTTCCTTGGGATAAATATATGTTATACAAGTGTAATTTATCATGATAAGAGGAGAGTATTAAATTTACTACTTTCCTAAATTCATTAATGATGAACTAATTAATAGAGTAATAGACTCTTATTGTTACCAATATTCGTGCTACTTGCTAATATTTTGATTTTCGTAAATACAAAAATGTTAATTAAAGAATTCAATAATACCGAGTATTATTAGCAATATACCTGAAAATAATGGTGCATATTTACCCAAGAACTTACCTAATACATGGTTACCTATAGCTTGACCAAATACAATTGTAATGATACTCAATATAAATGTAGATATGACTGTAAATTGAATACTAACTCCTGTTATACTCGCAGCTACTCCAGTTCCTAAGTTGTTAAAAGTTAATCCGAATGCTACAAGGAGAGCTTCTTTCATGCTTATGTTACCAGAGTTATCTAAATCCGATTTTTCGGCATATTCAATCATGTCATGAATATTTTTCAGGGCAAGTTCCTTCGACTCGGTATTGTTTATAAGTTTCAATATGCTCTGAATTACAAAATATACTCCCAAGATAACAATAACTACGGCACCTAAACTATTAGTCATATAGTGAGGTAAAAATTTCGATATATATCCTCCAATTGACATAGATAAAAAGGTTCCGGTAGATGTTATAATTGCTATTATGAGATTTGCAATTATGCTCACATTTATTTTCTTTATTCCATAAGCTATTCCTACAACTACATTATCTAAGTTAGAGGATAAGCTAAACAATAATGCAGATAAAAACAATGCCATATATGTTCTCTCTTTTTATTAGTTACATTAATAATATATGGGCTGTAAATTTATATGGTGATTAAGAATTTATAAAAGTCTTTTAAAATTCTGCTAATAGAGTTTTTAGAACGTATTTTTTTGATTTTGTAAAATAAGTATATATTGATTTCAAAATAATTAAGTGGGTTATTATGGCATTAAATAATAGTTGTAAATCAACTTAAGGAATAAGAGGAGGCTTAGTAATGTTACCGAATGTTTAAAAGGAAGAGAATAATTAAATGATAACCAAAATTTAAAATAATTTTATTTTACTTGCCTGGTTTAAAATACGTTTTATTAATATATAATATAGTTAAAATATATAATATTATATTTTACAGGGAGGGCATTATATGATTTCAATTTATAAAACCGTAGGTACGCCAAATAATATACAACCTTTAGATTTTATAGAACGCGGTTGCTGGATTAATGTTGTAGCACCTTCCAATGATGAGTTGCTCTTAATATCAGAACAATCTGGTGTTCCATTAAATTTTTTAAGAACTGCACTTGACGAAGAAGAAACATCTCGTATAGATATCTATGATAATAATTTACTGATAATAGTTGATATTCCGTTCATGAGAATGGATGCTAATTCTTTAACTTATTGTTCTTATCCTCTTGCAATAATTTATACACAATCTAGCCTAATAACAGTTTGTCTAAAAAATAGTGAAGTTCTTACAGATTTTATAGATGGGAAAGTGAAAGCTTTTTATACTTTCAAGTACTCTAGATTTATTTTACAAATACTTTATAGAATAGCCCATTATTATCTACTTTATTTAAACAAGATAGATAAAACAAGTGTGATAATTGAGCGGAGACTTCATAAATCTGTGAAAAACAAAGAATTTATTGAACTTTTATCTTTGCAAAAATCTCTTGTTTATTTCTCCACATCTTTGAAAGCAAATGAAATAACTTTAGAAAAAATGTTGAAATTAGAGTTGTTGCAAAAATATCCAGAAGATCAAGATATTTTAGAAGATGTTATAGTTGAAAACAAGCAAGCTATAGAAATGACTAACATTTATAGCAATATCTTAGGAAAAACCACGAGTGCACTGGCTTCTGTTGTATCTAATAATCTAAACATAGCGATAAAACTTGTAGCTTCTATAACCATAATTATGTTTATTCCACGTATTATATTTAGATCTTTTGCTATGAATGTACCTGGAATACCTTTTAATAAGTCCCACAATGCTTTTTTATCCGTATGGGTAATATCAGCCTTAATTTGTGCATTATCTATAATATTTCTCTTTAAGGAAAATTTATTTTGATTTTAATGAAATTTTCTATTTCAATGGATGGTATTACCTCAAATACCTTCTATGTGATTTTTAAAAGAACGCTTAACTTAGATGGGACCTAGTTGATGGTAAAAGAACATATCGCTCAAAGATAAAATTAAATTAATGTTCTATAATGTACTCAAAACTGGTGAAAATATGATTTTGTTTATCAACTAGAACGAAAAATACTCTGGTTTTATTTTTCAGTACACCCTAATTGAGCAAAATAAGTCTAATATTTAATTACTTCGTATATTAGTTCTATTGTCTACAATCGGGAACAGCTCTAAGGCTGTTTTAGCACAATTTGTGGAAACTAATAAAATTCCATTAATTACATATTCTATTGACAAACTAAATAAAAAAATCTATACTTACAAAGAACAATAAATTTTGAAATAATTTAATAGTGTATTGTTAGGTGAGGCTCCTATACAAGATATACGCTTCTGCCCAGAAATATCGAAAGATACCAATGGGTTAGCAGGTATTACCGAATTAAGGTTCTACTTAATGAAGCTGAGGTTTTCTCAAAGCTGTATAGTGCTAAAGCTCAACGAAAGATATAATTTTTTTAGTTGTAGTTTTTGAGCCTTTTTTGAGGCTCTTCTATTTTTTTGTTAGGAGGTGAGGTCAATGGAAGCAGACCCTAGTCATTTATATATTGTTAAAATACACATATCAAGAAATAAAAAATCTAGAGAATACCTGCTTCAATTGATGGAGCCTAAAGGTTATTCTCTTGTATAATGGGGAGGTAAAATCTGATGAAAAAGAAAAATAAACTTTTATTTATATTAGGTATAATTGGACCAGGGCTGATTACAGTGAATGCAGGTAACGATGCTGGTGGAATAGCTACATATGTAACTATTGGAGCTTCATATGGTTATAGCATGCTATGGGGGTTGCTACTTATAACCTTCAGCTTAGCTGTTATACAAGAAATGAATGCAAGAATGGCTATAGTAACTGGCAAAGGTCTTTCTGATTTAATAAGGGAACAGTTTGGAGTTGTTTAGAGTAAGCAGGTATATAGCCTGACGTATGGACATATATATGGTTATAACAAGTTAATCTTCTAAAAATTTCAATAAATACTTTCATGGAGTGCT
>NZ_JBJHZX010000104.1:0-3662 GCF_045310515.1 Candidatus Clostridium eludens
GCTCCTGTTCAATACAGAAACCAGCTTATAATTGCCTAGCTTTTTTCAAAATGTCCTTGACATAGGGTCCATTTCAATGTGGGTGCAGGCTTTATTTTATAAATATAATCTATTGATTTTCTAACCATTTCATTGCTTCATTGGGATCATTAAACACTTTAACTACAACTCCCCCGTCAGTAACAAAACTTGTCTTTTTTTTCATATTTATTTGACCAATAATCTTTTCTGGTTGTACTAATGCCCAATATTTCCAGCCTGCTTTAACTGTATTAGGAAGCCAAACATTATCCGTCCATTCTGAGTCTTGCGGTCTTAAAGCACTATTATTTCTATCATCTGATAACCATTTTTTAGCTCCATTTTTCTTTAATACCTCAGTACCTTGATTTAATAGATCCTGTAGTGGTTTACCATATATGTACTTTTTTATTTCGTGGTGTATGATTTTGGTTTCAGTATAATACCATAAAGAAGCATATTCATTATCTATAATTGTTATTTTAGACATTGTAGTTCCCCCTTTTTTAAACTTATTTTAAGCATATTTTGTTTAATTACTAGGCTTAATTTTAAGTAAATTATACCTAGTAATTATGGGTATAATTTGGAATAAATATGTGAAATTTATGTTATTATTTGACCATTCTATTTTGTAATATGTTCTACAATTCACCAAAATCCCTAGAAATTCTACAATTTCTATGTTAAAATTTACCTTAGTAAGATTAAAATTGGGGGATGAGGTTATGGGGACAAGATGTAAAAAATGTATATTTAAAGATCTGGATGGAGGTAAATACCCTTGCAATGATTGTAGTGAAATTATAGATATAAGGGGTGTAAAGTGTAATGGAAGTTATTTTGAACCAATGGATGAGTACACTAAAAGTATTGGATCTAAAGAACGGTTAAAGAGAAAATTAAATGAGATAGTGGCCTCTATAAATAAGGAAATAACCTATTACGAATATAAAATATTGCAAGAGGGAAATGTCATGTTAACAGCCTTCTTGAATAATGACAATGAAGATGTTACAGTATACCAGATAGTAGACACTGGAGAGAATTTAGTTCAGAATGTGGTTTTGTTGGAGAGGGAGCTGTTGTATAAAATAAAGAGTAGTTTAGCTGGAACTTGATAACTGTACAGAAATAATTTGATTTTTTTAATAATATATGGTATGTTTAACAAATACTTAAATGAATCGTAATTAATTTAAACACAGGTATATTTCAATAGGTACTTAAATAATATATGCATTTATTATTATAGAAATTTTATTTAGTGTATTATGGTTGTTACAGAGAGTTTAAGAAATAAAATTTTGGAGGTACTTATATGACAGGTACGGTTAAATGGTTTAATGAAAATAGAGGATTTGGATTTATTACAGGAGAAGATGGAAAAGATATTTTTGCACACTTTTCTCAAATAAAGTCAGAAGGTTATAAAACACTTGATGAGGGCCAAAAAGTCTCTTTTGACGAAGGAAGAGGACAAAAAGGATCACAAGCAGAAAATATTACTGTTCTTTAATTAGTGAATATTTTATCCCTTAGGTATATATATCTAAGGGATTTTTAAATTGCATAGGATAAATGATGCGGTAAAGAGGGGGGAGTTTAGTATTCCCCTTTTGTATTTTATAAAAAATAGTTAAGAGGGTATAAAGTAAAAAAACAAAGTAAATTAACTTTTATAACTTACTTTGTTTTTTTATAATGTTTTTTAATTATCTTTGCAATATCTACTATAAAATCTCTATCCTCAATATCTTTTAAATTTAAATTATGTTTTTCTTTTGTTCTGCAGAGTAAATAATCCAAACTTACATCAAATATATTTGCTAGTTTAACTATGTTATTTATGCTAGGTTCAATATCCTGTGATTCATAACTGGAAACAGATTGTCTCGAAACATTTAGCATTTTCCCTAATTCATCTTGGGTTAGCTCCATTTCTTCACGGAGTTCTTTTAGTCTATCCCCAAACATATTTTCATCCTCCTAAACTTTGTTATACAATTTACAGTTTATAGGAAGATTTATTATGCATTGCCCTATTCAAGTTATTTTGTCTTTTTTGAATAAAAAGGACAATAAAATTGTCCTTCGTAGAAATAGAGAAATAACATTATTGGACACATTGTAAATTCATCACATGTTTTTTTAATGAAAGGAATACTTATATAATTCATCGTATAAACAGAACTATTTTCCAGCTTACTTAAACGACTTTGGCTCATACCAAGTCTTTCAGCCATTTGTTTTTGTGTAATACCTAATTTGTTTCTTATAGCTCTAAACAAATAAACCACCTCGATTCTACATTATACGACATATTTTTCAAACTATAAATAATCAAATGCTGGAAAATGTAACTAATTGATGAACGATATTCCTCCTAGGAATATTTTTTGTGCTAATATATAAGCAATAAAAGGTGCACCGTTTAAATATTCAGCAAATAAAGGAGGAACATGGATGATAGCAAGAACCTTGAGAAGAAAAAATATAAGTAGAATGATGTGGATATGTTAGCGATTTTATGGTAATATGATAATAGTGAATTAGAACGGATGTTCTGCGAAAAAGCAGATTGTTAATAAAAGGTAAGGGGGACTGTAAGTGACTAAAAAGGAATTGATAAAGGAGGAATTGATTAAAATACTAGATGGGTTGGATTTAAAACAATTAACCAGAGGAGATATTTATAACAAAATACATAAAATAAATTGTAAAAATGTACTCAAAAAATTCCCGACCTATTCCCGACCTGATAAGAGTATAATATATGAAAATAAAAATAATTTACGGGTTAGCAACAGCAGTATTGATGAGGGTTTAGAGTGATTTAGATATAAGTTAGATATATGATTGTTTCTAAAGGCGAGTGTGGGGGCAAAGACCAGGTCAACTAACTTACAAATGCACTATTTGTGCGTCATAGCAGCCTTTTTTAAGGCTGCTATATTAATTTGATTTTAAATATTCCCGCCTTATTCCCGCCTTGGAAAAAACGACTATGTTTTTGGGTAGTATTTCTGCTTCAATAGGGTTATGACTGTAATTATGATATGGTGCAAAATTATTTATAGTTGAATTTTTCAGTGTTTTTATGTGGTAAAATAAACAATGTGATTTAAAGAGTAAGTATAATTTATTTGATAAAATTAAAATTTACTAATATATTGACTTTTTACCCAAACAGGTATATGATGTAAAAAATAAGAGTAAAAGTCAGTGAAGAGAAGTAGTAGATATGGAAATTTAGTTAAAGTGAATTTGGGATAGTGAGAGCCAAATACTGTAGTCTGTATTGAATGGGTCTCTGAGATGTGATGTGAAATAGCAGTAGCAATAAACGGATAGTCCACCGTTAAAAGGACAGGGTATCGAGTAATCTCCGTACTTGAAAAAGCTGATTTTATATTAAGGTGGTATAGCAGAATGTTCATTTTGCCCTTATAGGGTGAAGTGTTTTTTATTTTATAGAACTTTTAATTGCTATTTTTATATTAGTATAAAAAATAAATATGGGTGGCATAGTAGTCACTTTATCCCATATGGGGATAGAGTGGCTTTTTTTTATTTTAGAATACCACAGGTTTTACCTGTGGTTCCGGAAAGCTTATAGCTATGAGTAGGAAAAAGAAAAA
>NZ_JBJHZX010000105.1:0-1662 GCF_045310515.1 Candidatus Clostridium eludens
AAGAGAGGTGTAATGATGGATTTACTAAAAAAGATTAAGGATGCAGGTATTATAGGAGCTGGAGGAGCAGGATTTCCGACTCATGTAAAGTTAAATACCAAAGTTGAATATTTCATAGTAAATGGTTTGGAATGTGAACCATTACTACAATCAGATAAATATCTGATGAGAAATTACAGTGACGAAGTAGTAGAGACTGTACAAAAAATAGGAGAAGCGCTTGGAGCAGCACATGCTGTAATTGGCTTAAAAGCAGCTTACCACACTGAAATAGAGGCACTTAAAAAGTCTATAAGTAAATTAAATTCTACAGTAGAATTATTTTTAAGTACAGCTTTTTATCCTGCAGGTGATGAGCAAGTATTAGTTTATGAAGTAACAGGAAGAACAATACCGCCAGGAGGAATACCTTCAAGTGTAGGAGCAGTTGTATCAAATGTAGGTACAGTAGTTAATATAGCTGATGCTCTTAATGATAAACCGGTTACATACAAATATGTAACTGTTATAGGAGAGGTAGGAAGTCCTGCCATCATAAAAGTTCCAATAGGAACAAAGGTTATGGAATGTATAGAAAAATGTGGAGGAACTACTGTAAGTGACTATATAGTAATAATGGGCGGACCTATGATGGGAAAGAAAATCTCAAAAGAGGAAGCAGAAAATACAGTTATTACAAAGACTAACGGAGGAATTATAGTAATTCCAAAGGATCATCATGTAGCACAAAAGGATTCAATCACAATAGAACGTATGATAAATAAGGCAAAATCATCTTGTATACAATGTCATTATTGTACAGATATGTGCCCAAGATTCTTAATTGGCCACCCTATGCATCCACATAAAATAATGAGGGGCATAGCTTTAAGTGAAGGAAATGAAGCACTTAAAGAAGCAATTATATGCTGTCAATGTGGAGTATGTGAAATGTATGCATGTCCTATGGGATTATCCCCTAGAAAAATGAATGGATATGTTAAAGCACAGATGATGGCAAAAGGTATAAAATGGAAGAATGAAACAGACGTATTTGAAGGCAAGGCAATGAGAGAAGAGAAGAGAATCCCTACAGGCAGATTAATCGCAAGATTAAAAATGACTAAATATAGAGGACAGGCATACAAAGAGGGAGAAGAATTAGTACCAGGACAAGTAAGTATTCCTTTAAAACAGGGATTAGGAGCACCATCTACTGCAATAGTTTCAGTAGGCGACATAGTAGAAGAAGGACAGATGATAGGTGCAATAGACGAAGGAAAAATGGGAGCAAATGTACATGCCAGTATTAAGGGCGAAGTTATTGAAGTAAACGAAAATGTAGTTATAAAAGCTATATAAAAAAGTTGAGGTGATATTATGATAAGAACTATAGGAATGGTAGAGTTAAATAGTATAGCAAAGGGAATTAAAACAGCAGATGCTATGGTAAAAGCAGCAGAAGTACAATTACTTTTATCAAAGACTATTTGTCCAGGAAAATACATTATATTAATTACAGGAAATGTAGGAGCTGTTACAGCTTCAATTGAAGCTGGAGTGAGCATAGGAGGACAAAACGTAGTAGATAAACTATTACTTCCAAATGTACACGAACAAGTAATTCCTGCAATAAATGAAGCAACAGGTGTTTCACAATTAAAAGATTTAGGAGTTATGGAG
>NZ_JBJHZX010000105.1:1760-3642 GCF_045310515.1 Candidatus Clostridium eludens
TAAGAGAGGTGTAATGATGGATTTACTAAAAAAGATTAAGGATGCAGGTATTATAGGAGCTGGAGGAGCAGGATTCCCAACTCATGTAAAATTAAATACCAAAGTTAAGTATTTCATAGTAAATGCTTTAGAATGTGAACCACTACTTCAATCAGATAAATACTTAATGAGAAATCACAGTGATGAAATAGTAGGGGCAACAGAAATAATAGGAAAATCATTAGGTGCAGAAAAGATTGTAATAGGTTTAAAGGATGTTTATTATAATGAAATAGATGCACTTACAAATTCTATAAAGAAGTTAAATTCTTCAGTGGAGTTGTTCTTAAACAGAAGTTTTTATCCTGCAGGGGATGAACAGATACTAGTTTATGAAGTAACAGGAAGAACAATACCACCAGGAGCAATTCCTTCAAGTGTAGGAGCAGTTGTATCAAATGTAGGTACAGTGTTTAATGTATTTGAATCTCTTAAAGATGAGCCTGTTACATACAAATATGTAACTGTTGTAGGAGAAGTAGCAAGTCCTGCTATTGTTAAAGTTCCAATAGGTACAAAAGTTACAGAATGTATAGAAAAATGCGGT
The DNA here is from genome assembly GCF_045310515.1 of Candidatus Clostridium eludens. Taxonomy (NCBI): domain Bacteria; kingdom Bacillati; phylum Bacillota; class Clostridia; order Eubacteriales; family Clostridiaceae; genus Clostridium; species Candidatus Clostridium eludens. The sequence goes on from NZ_JBJHZX010000105.1 coordinate 2,347, forward strand.
GGAGCCACTGTAGGTGATTACACAGTAATAATGGGCGGACCTATGATGGGAAAGAAAATCTCAAAAGAGGAAGCACAAAATACATTTATTACAAAAACCAACGGAGGAATTATAGTAATTCCGAAGGATCATTATGTAGCTGAAAGAGAAAGATTGACTATAGATCAAATGTTAAACAGAGCTAAAGCAGCCTGTGAACAATGTCGTTCTTGTACAGAATTATGTCCTAGATATCAAATTGGACATCCACTACACCCACACAAAATAATGAGAACTGTGGCATTAGGGAAAAACGACGAGGAAGTTCTTAAGGAAGCAATTATATGCTGTCAGTGTGGAGTATGTGAAATGTATGCATGTCCAGCAGGATTATCTCCTAGACGTATAAATGGATACGTTAAAGGACAGCTGGTAGCAAAAGGCATAAAATGGAAAAATACTACAGACGTATTCCAAGGAGATCCAATGAGAGAATACAGAAAAGTTCCTACAGGAAAATTAATATCCAGGCTTGGATTGCTTAAGTACAAAGGACAACCATATGGAGAAGATCAAGAATTAGTTCCAGCACAGGTAAGTATTCCTTTGAAGCAAGGTATAGGAGCGCCAACTACAGCAGTTGTTAAAGTTGGAGATGTAGTTAAAAAAGGACAACTTATTGGTGCAATAGATGAAGGCAAAATGGGAACAAACGTACATGCCAGCATCGACGGAACTGTTGTTGAAGTAAATGAAAATGTAGTCATAAAAGCTATTTAAGGGTTGAGGTGATATAACCATGATAAGAACTATAGGAATGATAGAATTAAACAGTATAGCTAGGGGAATTAAAACAGCAGATGCTATGATAAAAGCTGCAGAAGTTGAGTTACTTTTAGCAAAGACTATTTGTCCTGGTAAATACATTGTAATGATTACAGGAAATGTAGGAGCTGTTACAGCTTCAATAGAGGCAGCAGTGAGCATAGGAGGAAAACATGTAGTAGATAAGTTGTTACTTCCTAATGTACATGAACAGGTAATTCCTGCAATAAATGAAGCTACAGGTGTTGTAAACTTAAAGGATTTAGGAGTTATGGAATTCTTTAGTGTGGCAACAGGTATAGTTGCAGCAGATGCAGCAGCTAAAGCAGCAGATGTACAGCTTATAGAAGTTAGATTAGGAATGGGAATGGGCGGAAAGTCTTTTGTAACTCTTACAGGAGATGTAAGTGCAGTTAAGAATGCAGTAGAAGCTGGAGTTAACGTTTCACTTGAAACTGGAATGTTAGTTAACAGTGAAGTTGTATCCGGTCC
>NZ_JBJHZX010000106.1:0-3251 GCF_045310515.1 Candidatus Clostridium eludens
AGTTTTTCTTTTTCCTACTCATAGCTATAAGCTTTCCGGAACCACAGGTAAAACCTGTGGTATTCTAAAATAAATAATAATGCCATTGCTAAATACGCTGGCATCGTATGGAAAGAAAATCAATCTGGCGGTTTCAAAGCTGAAAATACACCAATGAACAAAGCAGGTAACCGTTATTTGCGTTATTATCTGATTCTTCTTGACATATTACCAAATTGCTTTATAGTTAAAATATCCTTAACTTATAGGCTAGATTATTTTTGTGCTATTAAACCATAAAAATTTGCTCCAATGTTTATAGTTGATATGTTTGAAAATCCAAGAACATCTAACACTTTTATTAAATCTGTTTTATCTAATCTATGTTCAATAGGAGGTCCAAACTCATTATTAATTTTCTGCCATTCAATAATAGCAATTCTTCCTTTAGGAGAAATACTTTTTTTTATCTCACTTAAGAATGCTTTTTTATCTTCTATCTCATGAAGTACATTACTTATAAAAGCAATAGTTATTTCAGCATCTTCTAATTTAAAATCATTTTCTTTTGTCAATAAAGTTTTTATATTTGAAATATTATTTTGCTTTATTTTTATTTGAACTTCTTGAAGCATTTCTGGCAAAATATCTAACGCAAATATTTTACCATTATCTCCTACAATTTTAGATGCTGGAATTGCAAAATATCCAATTCCACAACCTATGTCAGCCATCACGTCTCCTTGGTGTAATCCAAGTTTAATAAGCGTTTCTTCTGGCGGCAGCAGCTCCCTTCTTTTTGCATTATCAAGTTTATGTTTGTTTTTAACATCGAATTTGTGAATCATTGTTTATTTTCACCTGCCGAAACAAGATAATTTTCAATGGCACTTCTTAATGCCTTGACTCCAAGATTTGAGCAATGTTTCTTACTTTCCGGTAATCCTCCAAGTGCATTTATTATATCGTCTTCAGTAATTGCTGATGCTTCCTTTAAAGTTTTTCCCTTTGCAAGTTCTGTGGTCATACTACTTGTAGCCACTGATGCAGGACATCCATAAACTAAAAAACTAATATCCTCTATTAGATTATCTGCTACCTTAATATATATATTTAAAGAGTCTCCACAAGCTGGATCCCCAGCTTTTCCTTCTCCATTTGAGTCACTTAGTATTCCTACATTTCTAGGACACATAAAATGATCAATAACAATATCCGTATATTCACTTGTAAACATATATTCACTTCCTTATCCTTATTCTATAAAGTATTATAATTTGTTTTGTCACCTGTACACCATTTGGCACAAAAATCTGCTTTCTTACTGCATATAACTCTTTGAGAGCCACAAACGGGACAAATAAACCTGTCCCGTTCATAGTTCATTTCATATATGCTGCCACAATCAAAACATTTAAATTTACATAGAGTGGTTGTATAATTTCCTCCACTTATTCTTATAGCATTTCCCTGTGTCAAAGCCACGGCTACTTTCTTTCTTGCACTATCAATGATATTTTGAAAAGTTTGCCTAGACACCTGCATTCTTTCAGCACATTCTTCCTGATTGAATTCCTCAATATCTTTTAATCTCATGGCCTCAAGTTCTTCTACCTTCAAAAGTATTTCATTGATTTTACATTTAGCTTTTCCCCAGGGCACGAAATAGGTATCTTTGGGGAAAAATTCTACCTTTCTAAATTTTATTGGTCTTGACATATTTTATCCCCCTTGCATTTACTACATACTCCACTTAGCATGATGTTTACATCATTTACCTTTAAGTTATTTTCTTCTTCAACCTTTTTATTTAACTTTATATATTCTATAATTAAATCTACATTATCTATATCTATTATACTATTACACCTGGAACATTTAAAATGAATATGCAGAGGCTTTCCACTAAAAATTTTCATTTCATAGTAATTTATATCATTAACGTTTATCTTTTTTACTATATCTAAATCATTAAACACTTTCAGGCTTCTATATATTGTTGCAAGACCAATATTTGTGTCTTTTATTCTTTCATAAATTTCATTTGCAGATAAATGGATATTAGCATTTATCATTTCCAAAAGCACTATTCTCTTTTGTGTCGTGAACTTATATCCCTCTTTTTTAATTAATTTCTCATATAAGGAAATATCTCTATTCATTAATTTTCCTTAAATATTACTCATTACAGTGCCCCTCATGGGCATGTTCGCTGCATACACTGCCTGTGGATTTAAGTTCACCTTTTATAAACTTGTCTACAGCACTGCTGCATAACCCTTCAGCTCCCACAACAACTTCTATTCCACTTTGACTAAAAAGCTCTTGTGCTGCGGCTCCCATTCCTCCTGAGATTATTACATTTACACCAAGTTCTTTTAAAAATACTGGCAGATATCCTGGCCTATGTCCTGGATTTGGTACAAATTCCTCATTTTTTACTTTTTCATTTTCTACTTGGTAAATTGTAAATCCCTCACAGTGTCCAAAATGTCCACTTACATTTTTTCCTTCGCTTGCAACTGCTATTTTCATAATTATATCCTCCTAGATAATATATTTTTATACATTTTACTTTTATAAAATTAATCGATGTACTCTTTTAAAACATCATGGGTATACTCAATTATTTCAGCACAGGATACACCTTTTTTCTTTAACTCTATACATTCAAACGTTCCGTATTTTTCTTTTATTTGATTCATCATTTTTTTGGCACATTCTCTGGCTGTGTTTGGCTCTACAGCCTCTTTTCTTCCTCTTACTGCACCTAAGGCCACAAGTGCCCCTGTTATTGCCCCACAGCTACTTCCCACAGCCATACCTCCACCAAAAGGGCTGCCTATGGAAACTGGAATATTTAAGCTTTTTTCCTGATTTACCGCCTTTATTATAGATTCTGCACAATTGTACCCTTCTTTATAAAATTCTGCTGCCTTTTTCATTTGCATCTTCCTCCTATTTCTTAGACATACTAGTATTTTAAGATTCCCTTAGTAAATAAGTTTTTTTATGTTAGCCCACATTTCCTTAATGGCATTACACGCCGTACTGTCTTTGTAATATATAATAGGTTTCAACTCATTTATAGATTTTATTACAGTATCATCATAAGGAATTTTTCCTACTAGAACTAATTCTTTTTCTATTACAAATTCCTCTATTTCTTTAGCCATATCTTCATTTATATCATATTTATTTATACAGACCATAATAAGCAGTCCAAAGTTCATACATAATGCTGTTACTCTCATCAAATCTTCAAGTCCGGA
>NZ_JBJHZX010000107.1:0-2817 GCF_045310515.1 Candidatus Clostridium eludens
GCCGTATGAGAGGGAAACTCTCACGTACGGTTCTTAGATGAGGGAAAGGGAGCAATCCCTTTTTCTTAATCGATTATACTTCTAACGACTTTCGTCAACGTATTCTCAAAGCTGGGATGACGCAAAGCATGTCTAGAGTAGCACGATGTATTGATAATGGACCTATGGAAGGATTTTGGGGACTGATGAAAAGAGAAATGTATTACACTAGAAAATACCAGACTAAGGAAGAATTAATAAAAGCTATTGACAGTTATATGAATTATTATACGAATCAAAGACCACAACGGAAGTTAGGTGTTTTGACACCGATGGAATATCATGAAAAACTATTATTAGCTGCATAGAAAAACTGCCGTGCACAAGGTGAACGGCAACATCTAAATTTTTGTTTTTTCAATTGTCTACTTGACGGGATGCACACCATCATCAGGTATTTCTACTAACTTTACACCAGTAAATATTAATATATAATCCTTCATCCACAAAACCTTCACTTCACCATAATAATATAAAATTAATATATATAGTTTTCATATAGATAGAACTATTGAAATGACTTGTATCTACAATAAATGTTATCAAATTTTCTTATGTACTACATTTTCTAATTTAATCTGAGTAAACTTATCAATTCTTTCAGAAATGATAAGAAGCATAGATACCTTCTAAGATATTAATGTATAAACCTTTTTAAAAATGGGAATTATTAAAGTAATAATTTCTTCGTGAGGTGTATTATGGAAGTAATATTTATATCAGGAATGGTTTATCTAGTATCAACATTTTTATTACATATTCATTAAATAAGAAAGTTGATAGGAAGCACTTTAAAAGTGTAAGATAATCATCTAAAAACTCCTTTTAAAGTTTTTGAAGTTAACTTTAAAAGGAGTTTTAGATGATTATAAAAAACAACTCAAGAAGTATATACTGAATGAGTAGATTAAAATCATACGTGAATGTCACGGCAGCGGACAGGCTGTGAAATCATGCTGCTTGGAAAATGGTATTTGTCAGGTATTATTACTGGTTAAGAAAAATACGCGCTGCCGCCTTAAAGACATCCCTTCCATAAATCCACAGAAACAAATAATTCCTGTTGATACTTCTAATTATCAAATATCATTCCTTAAGATATAACTTATATTTCTCCAGAAACAGCTTAATATTATAGTTCGTTTAGGTCCTGCTGTGCTTAAAATTTACAACATTGCCTCATACAGTTTAATTGAAAATGTTGTAAAGGTGCTGCAAAATGTTAGGTGACATTTCAAGGGCAGGAAAAATATATATTCTCTTTTCATTTTAGAAAAACAACTATCCAATCACCAGAATATGCGAATTATTAACTTACCATATAGAGAGCACAATGAACCTTCATACCTAACATAGTTTAATATCCTAGTAATTGGTCACTAATTTCCGCCTGTCTGACTTCATATAACATTCTAGCTTTTTCATCTTTGCTAATTATTTTGAGCAAATTATAGGCTTTCTTTATGTCCTCGTTCTTCTCAGCAAGAACTTCCATCACCTCTTCTGATTTTGCACCTATAAATTCCATCCACTGTACTATTGCTTCGTTCTCATCTTTCATCACTTCCTCATCCAACAGCTTTGATAACTCTATAAAGTGTATTTCTGGTACATCTGTCAGTTTATATCCTGTTTTATCTTCCGTTATATGGTATGTTGTATGTATTCCCTTTAATGGTGTATATTTAGAATCTGCTATATTTATAGTTATACACTTTTTTAGTTTATTGCAAGTATCTACTGAATTTATTCCACTTATATACATGTTAGCCCAATAAAACATAGTCTTTTCTGGTATAAATCCATGTGGGAATATATGTATTCGAATATCCATCCGCTTTTTTTCTTTTGTAGTTACTTTAACATCTAGTATCTCTTTTTTATCTTCTTTAAATTCATGAAGCAATTCCTCGTCCATTATTTCTATTTCTACAAATTCATTTATAGGTAATTTTAATATAGCACTCAATAGCGCTATTAGTATATCTATATTTTTAGAATTTCCAAAAAGTAACTTAAATGCGAAATCTATTTTTGGAGACATTATGAAGTTATTCTCACTTTCATTAACCATTTTATCACGTCCTTAAAGTATTTTTTATACAATTATTATAGCAAAAGTACTACTTTTTTACTATAATAACGAATTGTGCTAGGGCGTGTCTGAAAAGGCACACTTCCTATACTATTTGCACAAAATAAATATCGAAGCACAATAAACAAAGCAAGAAAAGAAGATGCGAGCTTATCGTACCAAGTTGCAATCCTACAAGAATGCTTTATTTTAATGAAAATCTAGATTTTATAACTCACAATGCTATAATGGATGCTTGCATTGGGTCCAATCCTAAAGAAATATCTGAAGAAAAGATAAAAAAACTCTTACAGTATATTCCACTATGATTTTATTTTTAGGGGTTGTAAACGCAACCCCTAAACTACTATCAACTTAAACCTGATAGAATGTAAAACACATAACCCGTCTAAAGAATGATTTTAACCTCAAATAGATAAACCTATTTCCTAAGCAAGGTCAGCCTTTGGAAAAAAATTAAAGTTTAAATTTTTGCACCATTTCATTAAGGTTTTGGGCAAGTCCTGCCTGGCTTTGTGCAGTTATAATAAAACTCACAAGAATCTTGGCAATTGTTCCAATTACGCTAGTTTTAGCTGTCTATACTTCCAAAAAGGAAGCTAAAAATGAAAATGGCTCTTATAGTGTAAGTAAAATATTTCCTTGGTTCGTACTTGCCTTTGCAGCTGCATCAGTAATTAATA
>NZ_JBJHZX010000108.1:0-2641 GCF_045310515.1 Candidatus Clostridium eludens
ATTATAGGAATAGGTAAGGTTTTGAAGTAATCTCTGCCTTTTCCCCTCCTTCACACCGTACATGAGACTTTCGCTCTCATACGGCGTTCCAACAACTTATTATTTTGAATTAAATAACTGAATTTCCTACTTGCTTTCTTAAAGAATTAACACGATTTAACCCTTTTTTATCTAAGGATAATAAGCCTAAATATTTTTCAATGATTTCTTGTTTGGTTGCATGGATTAGCTTGTGAACCTTATTGTTTATCCAAACAAGGTTTTTATATTCATCAGTCCCACCCAAGTATTGGGGAATTTTATGGTGACATTCCATATTGCCTATTTCCAATTTCTCTCTTGTAACATAGCACTTTCCTTGTTGTCCTGCTATAAGTGATATGCGATTGTCATTAAACCCAGTGGATTGGTCATTTCCTATTGTACTTAATAGGTGCTTTATCAAATCATTATAACCTTTGAGTTTAGTATAAATTGCTTGCCTACCTCTTATGGTATAACTGCTTATCTCTTGACAAAAACACATAGGAGGTTTATTTTTACAGGCATAGATTGGGAATATTGTAATATCACATATGGTGCGAATTTTGCCATTGTATTTTCCATATAACCGTTTATAGATTTTTGAAAAATTAGGTTTATCGGATACGTGTTGTTTTAGTCGTATATCTAGAACTTTTGTGACTAAGAAGTTTATTTTACTAAAATCCAAACTTACCTGAGTAGCACTGTTGTAATAATTATGGCTACCTAGTATCATTGCATTCAATTTAGAAACCTGCTTTACATTTGGTTCTTTTTGTATTACTTTTATTTGTTTTTTTAATTTATTAATTATTGAAAATTTAGCTTTATCACTCATTCTACTTTGACTTATATATCTTTTTCTTTTTAGTTTCACTTTTAGTTTGAATCCTAAAAATTCTGTATAATTTTTCCTGAGATTGGTTATTCTGGATTTATCCGGGCTTATATCTAAATCCAATCTTTCTTTCAGCCATTTTCTTGTTGCATTGTAGACTTTTTGAGCAGTTTTATAATCTCTACAAAAGATTTTAAAGTCATCTGCATATCTGACTAGCCATACCTCTTTTAGTTTTGTTGTTTTCATCGCCCTGTATTTGTGTGAGTTAATATAGGTATTATTTGTTCCAAAGGTTTCCCATTGTGAACTTATCCACCAATCTAATTCATTTAAAACAATATTTGATAGAAGTGGACTAATAATTCCTCCTTGAGGGGTGCCTTTGGTTGGTATTCCTATTCCTTTTATCTCTGATTTTAATATTTTACCCATAATGCTAATAAAGTTTTTATCTCGTATTCCTAATGCCCATATTTGTTTTTTAAGCTTACTATGATTAACATTATCAAAGAAACCTTTAATATCTAAATCAACTACATAATGCAAGTTGGCTTTCCACATTAGGAAGTTACATCTTGCAATAGCATGGTCTGTTGACCTATTTGGTCTAAAACCATAGCTATGATTATAAAATTTAGCTTCACAAATCGGTTCTAATACTTGCTTAATACACTGCTGTATTATTCTATCTTCAATACAGGGTATTCCTAGAGGTCTAATTTTACCATTTAGTTTAGGAATTTCAACCCTTCTAACGCCTTTAGGATGATAGTTGGCAAATTTATTTTGAATGTATTCTACATAATTACCTTGTACCATATTCTCAAAGGTCGTAATATCAAGATTATCTATTCCAACCGTTTTGGAGCCTTTATTTCCCTTGATATTTCTAAATGCTAGTAAGATATTTGCTTCTGAGGTTATAAATTTCATTAGATTAGTAAATTTATAATTCTTGCAAGATTTACTATATAGTTCGTCAAAGATATCTTGAATGTTATAATATTCATTATTTCTTAGCAACTGTCTTTTCTTTAATTTTAAGCTTTCCTCCAAGTCTGCTAATCCTCCTTTATGTAGAAGTTTCACATCTCTTAGTCATACTCGAACCTTGAATTATTCAGTATTTAATTATCAAATAACAACTTGCCTAGTGGCTATCGCTCTATTCCCATTACAGAAATTTCATTGCTTCGTGCCACCACTTTCACTTAGATTAAGATAGGTTATGGATTACTCCTTTCCCTGTCACTACTTCATTGGCAGTAAAACCTCCATATTCCAAGCTTCCCTTGTTCCGTTATTGCTATCTATACATATATCCGTAGGTCATCAGTATGAGCCTGTAAACTTGATAGTGCCTATAACACTATATGGAATTTCATAATAAAAAGTTTTACTTTTCCACATTTACTACACATTTGTGTCATATTCATTTCTAAATATCCTGCATTTAGACCCGTACATTCCCAATTTCGTCAGTAGTCAATGCTACCATCCTAACCATAGATATTTTATAGACTCCCGGCCTATCACCACCCGACCACCTCTGATTCGTATTTCGTGTAGAACTTATCCCTCCTACTTACGATGGCTCTCAGCCGACTTCACCGAGCTTTTAACCCTCTGATTTTTACTCACCAGAACGCTAATCGGAGTATTAGAGGAAACCCTTCAAGGCGTTACCCTATCATTTGATTTCTCGCAATAACAATTCTAATTTCTGAATTTAATCAGCTAATTAGGCTAATCTTTTCAATTAGCAACAAGTCGCAC
>NZ_JBJHZX010000109.1:0-1165 GCF_045310515.1 Candidatus Clostridium eludens
TGAAAAGCAGAAGCAAAATAACCTGTACCGGAGTACCACGAGACACGAGAAACCTTGTGGGAAGCAGGGAGGACCACCTCCCAAGGCTAAATACTACCTGGTGACCGATAGAGGAGAAGTACCGTGAGGGAAAGGTGAAAAGAACCCCGGGAGGGGAGTGAAATAGAACCTGAAACCGTGTGTCCACAAACAGTCGGAGTACGTTAAAGTACGACGGCGTGCTTTTTGTAGAACGAGCCAGCGAGTTACGATATGCAGCAAGGTTAAATACCTAAGGTATGGAGCCGAAGGGAAACCGAGTCTGAAAAGGGCGAGAAGTTGTATGTCGTAGACCCGAAACCGGGTGACCTATCCATGGCCAGGTTGAAGCGGAAGTAAAATTCCGTGGAGGACCGAACCACGTTGGTGTTGAAAAACCATGGGATGAGCTGTGGATAGCGGAGAAATTCCAATCGAACTCGGAGATAGCTGGTTCTCCTCGAAATAGCTTTAGGGCTAGCGTCGGGAGTGAGTAATGGAGGTAGAGCACTGAATGGGGTAGGGGCTGACAACAGTTACCGAACCTTATCAAACTCCGAATGCCATATACTTGAATCCCGGCAGTCAGACTGCGAATGATAAGATCCGTGGTCAAAAGGGAAAAAGCCCAGATCAACAGCTAAGGTCCCGAAGTGTAAGTTAAGTGGAAAAGGATGTGTGATTTCCGAGACAACTAGGATGTTGGCTTAGAAGCAGCCATACATTTAAAGAGTGCGTAATAGCTCACTAGTCAAGAGGTCATGCGCCGAAGATGTCCGGGGCTAAAACTTACCACCGAAGCTATGGGCCTGAAAGGGCGGTAGAGGAGCATCCTGTACTGGCAGAAGCCATACCGAGAGGAGTGGTGGACGGTACAGGAGAGAGAATGCTGGCATAAGTAGCGAGAAATAAGTGAGAATCTTATTGGTCGAAAACCTAAGGTTTCCCGGGGAAGGTTCGTCCGCCCGGGGTAAGTCGGGACCTAAGCCGAGGCCGAAAGGCGTAGGCGATGGACAACCGGTTGAAATTCCGGTACCACAGGCCTGCGAAAAAGAACAGAAGGGATGACGCAGAAGGATAGGGTGTGCACACGAATGGATGTGTGTCCAAGAAGCAAGGGAGGACATAGAGGAAAAACCATATGTCC
>NZ_JBJHZX010000110.1:0-2369 GCF_045310515.1 Candidatus Clostridium eludens
TAGGTATAATATGGGCTATACCCCACCCAATTGAAATTATTGAACCTAAAACAAATAATAACTTAGATGACATATTTCGTCCTCCATGTAAAATATTCTATGCTTCTTCTACCACTATCCTATAAAGCTGGTATTAATATATATGCCTATAAAATCAACTGTCTTTAAAAGCTAGGTACAGTTAATTAATATCTGAAAATTCAATTTGTATACTGTCACTTCTGTTCCTTATTTTGTTACTAGATAGCACATTCTCCTGTATTACTTTTTGGACAGGAAGAACAACAGTAAACTTACTTCCTTTCCCCAATTCACTTTCAACATATATACGACCACCATGTAATTCTACAATGGACTTAACTAAATTTAAACCAATACCTGTACCTTCTGCGTTTCTTGATAGTGATTTGTTCACCTGCTTAAACCTATCAAATATTATATCAAGGTGCTTATTTTCAATGCCAATGCCAGTGTCCTTAACTGATATTTCAACAAATTCATTCGCATTCTTAATAGCTACCAATATTCCATCACCTTCATTTGAAAATTTTATGGCATTTGATATGAGATTTAATACTAGTCTCTCTATCTTTTCTACATCACAACTAATAATTCTTTCTTCTATATCCGTATCAAAAATAATATTCATGCCTTTATTGTCAGTATAATTGGTAACTGACATGACTATTTCCTCTACAACTTCGACTATATTGTTATTTGATAGGTTCAATTCAAAGTATCCTGCATCAATTTTTGATATATCTACAATATTATTAACAAGTTTAGCCAGTCTATAGGAATTTTGCTTAATTGATTCAATATATTTAATAATTGAATCCTTTCTTTCGTCTAATGAACCATTACTACAATACATATTAAATAATTGAACAGTTGAATATATTACATTAAGTGGTGTTTTAAGTTCATGGGATATGTTGGCAGTAAATTCCTCCTGCATTTTTAATGTGTTTTGCATATTAATATTTGACTTTACCTCAGCCGTAACCTCGAATGCAATACCCACTATTTCTTCAATCTCTCCCCTATGTCCAACTACTGCTTGATATAGCGTGGTTACAAACATTTCTTCTCCTGAGATGTTACATTTTTTTTGCTTTAAACATGGAATTTTCTTTTTAGTAACTTCTTCACGAATATACTTCACCACATCATAACTATCATCATTTTTAGCAATAAAATCCGAATAACATTTTCCGATAATATCATTTTTTGAATTTACTTGTGGTTTTAGTGATTTAAAAATATTGTATTGTTTTTGGTTTATATCTGTAATGATTAACTCTGGATAGGACATACGTACAATTGGTAAGTGAAGATTATCTATTAGATTGGTAAGCAATTCCAATTGTTGCTTTTATTGTTGTATATGCTGCTTGTCATGAACCCTTTCAGTAACATCTGTAGTAATTTCAAATATGTATCTCATTTTCCCATTTTCAAATATGGGTGTTTTAGTAGCATCCCAATAAGTTGTCCTTCTTTCATCCTCTTCAAATTTAAGTTCTTTGATATAACTGGTTTTTTGTATTTCAAGAACAGAATTCCAAGCAGTTTCAGTGGGACTTCCCACATATCCTGTTACAAAATCATTAATAGGTCTACCTATACTGTTTTCTATTTTATTAAAAGGTGAATTGCAACCATCCATATACTTTTGATTTACTTTCAGTAATATTAAATCAGGTACACTGTAAATGGCTGCACCTGATATATTATTCAGTAAATAATTGTTCTTGAAAAATAAGCTTATTGTCAAGTCGGGAATTTGGTTTCTCAATAAAAGTATACACTTTTTCATTTGTTTCCTTACTATAAAAAAGTGATATGTCCACTTCTCTTACTTCAAGGGACTTTGTAAACATATATCCGGAGTAATTATTGTCAATATTATCAATAGTTATTTGGGAATTAATTCTTAGCATCTGTCCTATTTCCATTAGTGATTTTCCAAATAGTTCTTTCTTCGTAAAATTTGTAAGATCAATAAATTCTTTATTAACCTTCACTATAATGCTATCGAATGAATGCAGACATGGTTCTACCATTCTTTCACTAGAAGTACCCCTCATAATATTTTCCTCCAATGTTTTTATATATTATTGAATAGGTTTCTTAATCATAAAATAGACACATTACAAAACATATTTATAATATGCTTATTTCTACATGTTACCATATTTTATTCTAATTTGCACAACTTTGCTAAGAAAATAAAATGAGTGGCATTTCTATCTTCACTAACGGCTGTAAAGTAAATCATGAATCGTTGATTAAGAATAATGCGTCTTAACTTTATTTGACAGCATATATTCAATCAAGATTCTTTCAAAATATATACTATCACACCT
>NZ_JBJHZX010000111.1:0-2177 GCF_045310515.1 Candidatus Clostridium eludens
ACACTTCCTATAGTGTCTTTATTCCAACCTTTAGAATTACTAAACGGATTCCCAAACATCTCGATAAATCTCGATTTGACTTTGAAAAATCTAAATTTATACAAATAACTAACCAATGTATTTTCTATGTGAAATCTTAACATTATTTTGATTTACCATTGCATATTGAAGTGTTGTATCTATTTTCTGATGTCCTAAAAGGTGCTGCACTTGCTCTATAGGCATTCCCTTATCAATAGCTCTTGTTGCAAGTGTTCTTCTAAACTTATGTGGATGTACCTTATTAATATTAAGCTTTTTCCCTAAAGTTCTCATTCTAATTTCAATTCCACTAATATTTAACCTATTATATGGTTCTATCAATGATACAAATAATGCTCTATTATCATCAACTCTGCTATTAAGATAATTTCGTAAATGTATTTTTGTTCTTGCATCAAAGTAAACTCTCCTCTGCTTATCACCTTTTCCTTCAACAATACATTCTCTTTCATTAAAATTTATATCATCAATATTTAATTTTACCAACTCTCCAACACGCATTCCGGTAGAGTTTAAAAGATCAATAATTGCAAGATCACGAATTTCTTTACAATTATCACGCATTATTTCTAAATGCTCGTCTGTATATACTTCTTTCACAATCCTTCCAGTTCTTATTTTATGAATCCGTCTTACCGGACTCTTTATAACATAATTTTCATCTTCAAGCCATGAAAAGAATGATGATAAAATTCTTCTGATATTATCGATACTTACCTTACTGCAATTACTTCTCTTATAATATTCTGCCAAGTATTCTCTTAAATCTTCTGTTGTTATATGCTTAACTGGTTTATGGGATGTTTTTAACATATTTTCTATGGTTGATTTATAATACTTAATAGATTTTTCTGAGCATCCCTCTACTCGCTTTGCACAAATAAACATGTTGCAATAATCTACTTCTTCATTTTCTAAATTTTCACTATTGGTCTTATCTATAAAAGCTACCCCCTGCAACTTTTTCAATAAAACCTTATGAAGCTCTTCCATTTGCATATTATTAAGTAAATTTATCATTTGTTGTTCAATTTCAATAATAAGTTTTTCCATTACAATCTACCTCTCATTATAAAATTTAGATTGTATTATTCTTGACAAAATTACCACTTTTAGTTGATAAATATTTTTATTCTAAACTTTTGTCAAAACTTATTTCATCTTCTACTTCTTTTATAGCACGTTTTGCTCTTTTACTTAAATTCAATGCATCTTCTACTACACTATTTATATTTACTAAAACCTCAAATGCCATATCAATCATATCTTCACTATAAAATCTATTTTCAGTAGGATATCTATATAATATGAAATTATTATCCAACAATTTTAATGCCATATAATCCTCTTTACTAATTTCAGAACCTAAATCATATTTGATAGAATCATAAATAGTTCTTGTTTCATGAACTAATAATTCTATTCCATATTCTTTAATGATAAATGACTTAAGAATTCTTTCTACAGCTCCATGGATCATTTCTAACTGCCTTGGATAAGATATACCTATTTTATTAGCAAGAATAGCATCCCTAATCATAACGTTAGAGTCAGCTTTCCAAAATTTATAGGTTTCTTTTTTTATATTATTGGGTTTAAACTTCTTTAACTTTCCTGATTTATTAGTTCTACATTCTAATGTAAATCTCTCAATTAAATCTTGCATTTCTAACCTCTTAAGAAATCTACTAAAATATTAAATCCGCATTCTTTAGCATATTCTTCAATATTAGTAAGAATCTCACCCATTTCTTTTGCTTTTATGTTGCTCTTAACATAAACCTGTATCACATAATAACCATCAAGTTCTTTATATTTAAACTCTGATATTTTTTCTAGTATAGTTTTATCTAATGTAGATTTAGTATTGTTAATTATTTTATTATATTGTTCTTTACTCAATTATCACCACACCTTTCTTTATCTCATATTATTAATTCAATCCTAAACAATGTACCAATTATCAAGTGATTCTTAGTGTCTTTAGCACTTAGAATACATATCCTTTAGTAGAAGAACTTATCCAGGTGCGTAGCAGTGCTTATCCCCCACTTTGATAGAAAAGCAGAGAACCAAAAATTTTTAATTTTGTGTGAATCGCTTTCACAGAGTGCGATGGGGGTGTTAGCAATGGT
>NZ_JBJHZX010000112.1:0-1954 GCF_045310515.1 Candidatus Clostridium eludens
CCCCATATCTTACTTTCATTTTAATCTTTATTGGGAACTTTCTCAATTTATCTTGTACTATTTTTATTCTAGAACTATGTTTAATCTTTTACGTTTTTAGTTAAACTACCTCTTTCGCATTCCAATTATTAGCCTAATGAGAAGCTGAAACTAATATTTTCTAAACTTTGCATCTACTTTACTGTATCATGTTCATATACATACTTTTCTATATGTCTATCAATTAGAGTATACTCCATTTGCCATTCTCGATTTTGCTCAATAAAATTTTTTTAACAGCTATATTGATAATAATTAGCTGATTTAGCTAATGTTTTTCTCTACTATGAAAAACTAGCAATTATTTGTTCAAATATTTCTTTATGCTTTTTAGATAAGTGTTTCTGAACGAGTATCTCATTAAATCGTCTTCTGTCTTTGGCGCTAAGGTTTCCTAAATCTTTTAGACGGTTGATTATAACTTCCATAGACTCCTCACTGTAAATGCTCAAGCTTTGCCTATCTAGATATAATAAAAATAATATTCTAGAAGGAGAATCTAATCTTTTATATAACTCATCAATTATTCCCCCACACTCATTTCTATGAGAAATTAATTTTTCAAAAATAAACATTTGCTCATAAAACTTTTCACTTAATATCATTTCAACTAGAAAATCTTTATAATAGATCGTTTTTCTTGCTTGAATTGCAAGTAAAATTAACCAATATGATATTCTACTTCCTGCATATTCAAATTTATATTTAGCTATATAATTATATACGTCATCAATCATATAACTTTTATCAAAGTAACTTAAATAATACTCCTTTCTTAGCCTTTTTATGTTGTCAAACTTGAGCAGTTCTATAAAAACATCTGTACATTCAGTTTGTACAAGAATTCTGTAAATTGATCTTACAATTTTTTTGGATTTTTCGGTCATAAGTAGCTTTAACAATTTTAGTCTGACTTTTGGATAATGGATATAACAGGTATACTTAAGGACACCGATTAATTTTTTCCTTACTCTGCTAGCTTTACAGTTAAGTAGTTCAATAATATTATCGATATCATTTTCATTCAAACCTTCACTTGCAATATAATATGAATTCCAAGAGTTCATTGATAGATCCCTAATTTTCGTTTCATTATTTAATTTAATACCTTCCACTAGTCCATAAGCCACTCCAAACTCTTCGAATGATTTATGCATAAAACTTAACTGATTGTCTTTTGATGTGATAAGTCCACAACGTATCAAATCCGAAAAATAATCTTTGTCTTCATTCTTCATTAGAGTAAACATTTCATTGATGCTAATCGATTTATTGAGGTTTGAATTTCTTACAACTTCTACTGATACCAATTTCAAGACTCTTAGCATTTCATAGATGTATGACTCATTATCATTATTATTGAAGTACTTAGTTAATACAGTAATGTATTCAATGTAAAGATTATAAATTGTTATACTTTTCTCACCAAAACCTTCTATTTTCAATTTGAGATACATTAGCAATTGAAGTGGCGAACTCAAATCTAGGAGAAAATTTGATGAATCAATATCGAGTAAGACATTAAATTTTTCAGCAACACTTTTAATTTCTAACGCGTTTAATTCTTGAATATGAGAGTTTGATATGCCTAATTTTTCTGGACTTAATTTTTCAATCACATGAGGTCTTGATGTTATTATTAATGAATGAATATCTCCTTTGCTCATTAGCTTCATTAAGTTTTTTATTCCTGACTCAATATCAAAAATTTCATCCAGACCATCAAGTATTATGATTATTGAAGACTCTTCTATTTTATTTTTATATATTTCTTGAAAAACGCGCACACCTAACTGCTTACAAGAAAACTCAAACGCATTAAATGTATTCTCGGGCACTTGGTGCTAGAATAAAAATAGTACAAGATAAATTGAGAAAGTTCCGAATAAAGATTAAAATAAAAGTAAGATATGGG
>NZ_JBJHZX010000113.1:0-1846 GCF_045310515.1 Candidatus Clostridium eludens
CGTCATTTAGGCGCTGGAAGTATTACGCCCTTATAGGGCTGAGCAAGCCACCTCTTTTAGGGGTGGTCATGACTAAAGTTAAAGTAGATATTTAGGTAAGTCAAAATTGTATTCAAAAAATTTCTACATTAAAGTAAAATTGTGAATGATGTATGCCAGTCAACTTATTTAGCGATTTATGAGTATAATTACTAAGCAGTCTATATCTTTTAATCTTATCTCCAATGCTTAGATGTGTATAGCATGAAACTTTCTAATAGAAAGATTATAAAACATAATTTCACAGGGGCATTTCTCATAAATAGATAAATACCTCTGTGAAAAATTTATTTTAATACATATTCGGCTAGTACACTTTGAAGCTCATATATATTTAAACTTTTATTAAATTGTTTTTGTATAGGCAGTTGAGTTCCTGATATCCAAATTTTTAGTTCTGCATCTAAATCAAAATTTCCTGCTGTTTCTATGCTGAAGTGAGTGATGCTTTTATATGGAATTGAATGATATTCTGTCTTTTTTCCAGTAACTCCTTGTTTGTCCACTAATATTAGTCTTTTATTTGTAAAAATGAACATGTCACGAATTAATTTGTATGCCTTTTCAACACTTTCAGAAGAGGTCAATATATTAGCAAAGTCTCTTTGTATATGATCAATATTTACTTCAGAAGCATTTCCCATTATACCATTAAATAGTCCCATTTAATTTTCCTCCAAATTAATTATAATATTATGATTAAGATAATTATATAAATCATTTAAGTAATCGTCAAATAGTTAGCTAAAGTTAAACTAAATAATGAACTGGATTTCACGGCATAAATAATAATGTTTTGAAATTTTGATTGGATAATTGTAAAATGAATTTAAAAAATAGGTGATTAAATGAAAAGTAAATTGGTTCAACCTTTTGTAAAATGGGCTGGTGGCAAACGTCAATTAATTAAAGAAATAAATAAATATATACCTAAGGGTAATTATAAGTATTATGAACCATTTGTAGGAGGAGGAGCTATTTTTTTTGATTTACAACCTAAAAAGGCAGTTATAAATGATTATAATTTCGAATTAATAAATACATATAATGTTATAAGAGACAAAGTGGAGGAATTAATTCAGTATTTAGAAACATATCCTAATAAGGAAGAATATTATTATAAAATGAGAGAGTTTGATAGAAAAGAAGAATATAAATGCTGGTCTGATGTTAAAAAGGCAAGTAGATTTATATACTTAAATAAAACGTGTTACAATGGATTATATAGGGTAAATCAAGCAGGATATTTTAACACTCCCTTTGGGCGATATAAAAATCCTAAGATTGTTAATGATAAAGTGTTAAGGGCAGTAAGCAAATTCTTAAATGAAAATGATATTATAATAAAATCTGGCGACTATAGAGAATCCTTAAAAGGAATAAGAAAAAATTCATTTATATATTTTGATCCACCCTATGATCCTGTAAGTCATAGTTCAAATTTTACAGGATATACTACAGAGGGGTTCGGAAGAGAAGAGCAAATAAGATTAAAGGGAATGTGTGATAAGCTAAATAAAAAAGGAATAAAATTTCTTTTATCAAATAGTAACACGGAATTTATTAGAAACTTGTATAATGAGTATGAAATTGAAATAGTAAATGCTGCCAGGTCAATTAATAGTGATGCATCTAGAAGAGGAGAAATTGAAGAAGTGCTAGTAAGAAATTATAATATAGGTGAGTAATATAAAGATATAAGCATCTGTTACTTAAGGTGCTTATTTTTGTTTTTATTTTAGAATACCACAGGTTTTACCTGTGGTTCCGGAAAGCTTATAGCTATGAGTAGGAAAAAGAAAAACTC
>NZ_JBJHZX010000114.1:0-1831 GCF_045310515.1 Candidatus Clostridium eludens
ATGTTAGATTTACATAATTTTATGCTAAAATGAAAAGGAGAAGAATATGATAAAAATAGCAATAACGTTGTAGGAAATAAAGAAGATTTGTGAGATATACTCAGCAATATCTTGTCACTAATGTATTATTCCTAAGCTGGAGGTAATTGAATGAATATAAATAATAATGATATAGAAAAAATTATAAATGAAATATATGATTCACTAGAAAAAAATAACTTTTCAACATTAGGTAAGCCTAATGAAATAATGTGGGAAAGACCATTAATAGGTGTAGCAGCGGGAGATGACCATTTTTATGATTTTCTAAAAGAACACATTGGAGAATTCCATTGGAATCCGGAGGAAGCATTTAGATTAAAATATGAAGAATGTGTAGATAAGAGAAATTTAAGGACAGTTTCTATGGTTTTTCCTCAAGCAGCGATAACCAAGCAGGCACAAGCCCAAAATACAAAATGTCCTTCACGGGAATGGATTGTTTCTAGAGGTGAATGGGAACCTTTGATGAAAGAATTCAGTGGGAAACTTGTTAATAAATTAGCAGATATGGGTATACGAAGTGTTTCAATAGATCTTCAGCCAGAGTTTAGTACAGTTAAATCTGAAAAGCTTGGACTTGCTTCAAAGTGGTCCCATAGACATATAGCTTATTTAGCTGGTTTAGGAACATTTGGACTTTCTGATGGACTGATAACAGAAAGGGGAAAGGCTGTACGTATTACTTCATTAATTATTGAAGCTCCTCTTACCTTGACAGAAAGGCTATATACTTCTCATAATGAATGGTGCCTATATTATAAAGACGGAAGCTGTGGAGCTTGCATTAAACGTTGTCCTGCCAATGCTATCACGTCAGAAATGCATGATAAAATTGCTTGTGAGGCTTATGAAGATTTTTTTGCAGTAAATTACTGGCCAGCAGATATTCAAAGAGGGAATTATAAGTTAGGTTGTGGTCTATGTCAAGTTGGAGTACCTTGCCAAAACAGAAGACCGTAAAAATGGTGTCTGTAAAACCTCCCCAAATTAGGGGGAATGAGAGTGTAGTTTATATTGTGTAAACCACTTAGTATAATGATTAAATACACATGATCAGAATGCTGTCAACAGATAGATGGCAGTGTTCATATTACTGTGACTTAAACTCCCCTTGCGATGGCGTGGGATGCCCAATAGGATTTTAACCATACTTATTTTAGTTCACTCCCGATAATGTTGGTGATATCCCCAGATGATAATTAATATTTGCGAATTTTATTAATACGTAATATGTTTAATATAAGGCAATAAAAAAATGTAGTACAATGCTACTAAGTTCGATTCCGATAGTTCACATAATTTTACACTTGTGACATAAGTTAAGAACATTATGACATACCTCTTTATATATTATGATATTTCATTTTTTCTGAGAAAAATCTGTTAGAATATTTCGTATATGTAGTAGGTGTCCATGTATCTTTGTAATCAAGACACTTCTTTGATACTACTTGTACAAGATATTTATTTAAAGGAAGTTTTTTCTTAACTTTTAAAATATGCACACCGTCTCTTGTTCCTAATCCATCTTTAATAATCTTATGAACATCAAAATATAATCTTATTCCTGGGTTATATAGCATATTAGGGTCTACACATACATATCCTAATTGTCTTGAGTTAACAACTATTTCTCCACAGCCATTTAAAATATCCAGCATAACAATCCTTAGGTTCCAATAACGGTTTCAAACCAATTTCAATAATATCTTTATTCAGCTTTTTTAATTCTGATGGTGCTAACAAGGCTCCCATTTGTTGAATGCTTCGCCATGCTTCTATAGTAGTA
>NZ_JBJHZX010000115.1:0-1637 GCF_045310515.1 Candidatus Clostridium eludens
TTTTTTTGTCTAAAAGTTCATTCTGATGTTTTAAAGCATCTGTGTAACCCCTAACATAGTCTGCTCCAACTCCGTAGATTTCTTGGCATTTTTTCATATCCTCATCATTTTTGTTCTTCATCATACTTGCAATTTTAATTAGTTTTTCTATCATTTATTTTTCCTCCTTTTTTTATCAAACCACTGCTACTTAAGATATAAGCAACACAAACTTTTTCAATTGTTTTTCTGACCTTTAGACCTTCTTTCTAATTCTTTACGGCACGCAAGATTTAACTCTTTTGCCATTGCTAAAATTGTTTTCACAATAATAGTATATTCACTGGATAATCTTACAATTTTAACACGCATTTCTTCAATTGCTCTAATCTTAAGTGTATCTTCTGGCTTTAATGTTTTAATCAAATATGTAAACTCATCTATATATTTACTTATAATTGCATAGTCTTTAAAAGTAATTGTAAGTAAATTGTCACCAATATATTTTAAGTCATTTGATAAAAGACCAGGTATATCTTTAAGTTGTTCCCAGGAACCTTTGGCCTTTTCTAAAGGTTCTTTAAATCCAGAAGTAACTTTTTTTGCGTAAAATATCTGTGATGAGATATCATTTATCAAATATTTGAAATTTTTCATATTTAGCTCTCCTTTTAATTATTAAATTATTTTATTCTCATTGAAATATTGCGAATCTTCAATTAATTTATTATGCTCAACATCAATATCTCTAGAAATTATTTACCAATATGCTCTCTCAGTTCAATATCTGCCTTCGCATTTTAAATATTTAATTTCTGTCTTATTTATAATAGAAATTAAATATTTTTCTTCTGTTCAGACCTCTTTATGTTTAAAAATATCAGTATTATAAATTCCATCTTCATCATATAGAGTCTTATCGGTTATAAGCTGATACTTAGGTTGCCATACAAGCTTTATGGTTCCAGTTCTACCCCCTCTTTGTTTAGCGATATTAACTTCTATAACATTTTTTTCTTTAGAATCTTTATGGTAATATCCATCACGGTATAAAAGCATTACAACATCAGCATTTTCTTCAATTCCTCCACTTTCTTTAAGATCTGACAGCATAGGTCTTTTATCATTTCTTATTTCAGTCCCTCTATTTATTTGGGCTAATGCAATAACTGGTATATCAAATTCTTTAGCCATATTTTTTAACTCAATACACACAGTACTTATTTTTTCTTGTCTGCTATCACCCATATCTTTAAGAGACATTATGCCAATATAATCTATTACTAAGACATCAAGTTTATTTTGCATTTTTAATTTCTTACATTGTAATCTCATGGTATTTGCATGGGTTCCAGGAGTACAATCTGTGTAACAATGACCTTTGCTTATTGTACTTGCCATATTGCTTATTTCACTCCATTGACTATCGCTCATTTTGCCCTTTTCTAGCTTTAACGTATCTATATCTATATAAGACTTCATGGCTAAACGCCTAATTCCTAATTCTTCTGCTGACATTTCAAGAGAATAATATAAGACATGTTTATGTTTTGAAATATTTTGTGCTATATTTAATGAAAATGCTGACTTTGCCATTCCGGGCCTTCCTGCTATTACATATAGTTTTTTCTGTTGTATGCCATTAAGTGCTTCATCTA
>NZ_JBJHZX010000116.1:0-1617 GCF_045310515.1 Candidatus Clostridium eludens
AAAAGATTCAAAGTTAGACCTACTGTAATTATTTAAAGCAAATGGGTATAATCTTTATACATAATATGTGTCATAATGTTTTCATTTTGTTCAGCAACTAGAGTAAAAAACGCTCTAGTTTTATTTTTTAACAGGTAGCTTAATTAGACATTATAAAAATATTGTCTAAATTTTATAGACTATAATGGTGCTAAAGTACTAGGAGCAATACCAGCAGCTGTGTCATGTACTGGGCCATATAAAAAAATAAGGAAATCCGATAAATAGTAAATGTGTTATATCAGACTTCCTTATTTTATGATGTTCTGCTTTACGAGTGATCATGACTTTGTTTGTAACTATTTATCAATGTTGTATTTTTCAGTTAATATTTGCTTTTTTCTTTTATATTCTTCTTCACTTATTTCGCCAGATGCTAATTTTTCATTCAGTATTTCAATTGGTTTTCTATTATGTCGATAACTGCTGCTATCATTAAATGATTTCATGAAAAATACTACTATAGCGATTATAAGTAAAAAACATACAATCATTATAGGCATCATTCCCCATCCCCAATATCCATACCTCATGTTAATCCCTCCTAAAATTCTTGTTCAATCTATTATCTATTTTTACAAATAGAATGCCTTATTATACTTGCTTTACTAATTCTTGAATTTATTACATAACTTCTTTTTTCAATTGTTCTTTTGTTAGTTTATATAAAATAACAGCAGTAAAAGCTATGAAGCTTGTTTCTATGAAAAGTAATACTTTTTATAGAAGGACAAAAGAATACGAATTTAGGAAGATGAAAAATAAACAGTAGACAAGAATCTTACTATTTGTTAATTTTAGGATTGCTTATTCTGTTTTTTTGTTCCATTACTACATACCTGCCATTTTTCTGCATTCATCTGCACACATACGGCACTGATCTGCACATTTTTGACAATGGTCATCTTTGAACATATCACATTCCTTTGCACACGCATCGCAAATAGTAGCACAAATTTTGCAATGTTCTTTTGCAAATTGCCCATTCATTGACATAAGTGCTGTTGACATTTCGCACATCTTTGCACACTCAACAAGCATTTTTATGCAGCTTCTTCTTGCATCTAAATCAGGCTCATTAATACAAGCTTCGAAACATTCATAACATGCTTGAGCACATTTTGTGCAGGCATCTATACATGCCTGATATTTGTTTGTTACCATAGTTGCTACACCCATTTAAAACACTCCTTTTGGTTTATTATTTTCACGAATTTTATTGTGTGCAAAAAAACTATTATTATACCTAAAAGAAATGTCAATTCATTTTGGGTATTTTTGCCCATCCCTCCGAAAAGGGGGAATAAGAAAGTTATTCATCTGTATTAGTTATTGTATTTAGACACTACAAATTTATTGTCTAAATGAAATAAGATATTGAATACACATTTTCAAATTATAGAACCTACTTTGCAGTACATGACACGGATGCTCCCATTACCACATGGCCATCAAGCTAAGACACGAGAATAATGAATTAAACCAGTTGGTGTAAGAGATTACTCTTAAGCCCCTAAATAGGTTTGGACAATTACATCTGTATTTATTATAATGTAGAAAGTGATTGGAGGTAAACTA
>NZ_JBJHZX010000117.1:0-1584 GCF_045310515.1 Candidatus Clostridium eludens
TAAAAACCTGCTAAGAAAAGTCAAGCGCTTTTTTGACAAGTTTATATTTTTAAAAAATTTATTGCATTACAAAAAGACCAGTTTCTTTCAGCCGATTTTTTAAACACCTATTTTGTTTTTTATTGATAAACTTCCATTACTCTTGCATAGTAAATTCGTAAAAATTTATTTAAGCCTGCTATTTTAGCTACCCGTTTTGGTTTACCCTCAGCTTCTTTTTTCAGAATATACCAGTATACTGCATCATCATCTGGTGCCACATGTGTCTTTAACACTCGCATTGTCTCGTATCCAATTTTTCGTAATATTGATGATCCACGCTTGCTAATTTTACGGTTAGTTCCTGTAAATTTTCCTGATTGGTATGGTGGTGCATCTATTCCTGCATAGGCTATTAGTGCCTTACTGCTGTGAAATCTTCGTGCATCACCTATCTCAGCTATTAGCTTTGGGGCTAATACATCACCAACACCACCCATAGCTCTAACTACTGGATATTCTGGTAAAGTCTTTGCTAATTCTTTCATCTGTGTTAGAATAATCATCAAAGTTGTGTTTACTTGTCGTAACACGCTTACTGCTTGTTGTAACATCATTTTAGTAGATGGCATATCAGCAGGTAGTGTAGGGATACCCTCTTTTGCTAGGGAATAAATCTTGATGGCTTTATCCTGGCTTTGCTGGTATCCCTTTTTCTGAGCCCATTTCAAGTAACTATTAACAAATTGTTCCTCTGTTTTCTTCGTGATATTATCGAAATGCCAATATTCGTCTACAAAATCTGATAGCTTATCTTTCCCATTTACTTCATTCCACCCTTTTAACAAACCTTTAATTCCAGGCATTGTATAATCTAAAAGATGTGTAAGTGATTGCACACTTTCAATCTTCATTCTCATATAATGACTATATTGCCTTCCTAAAATTTTTAGTTCTTGATATACACCTTCATTCATTTCATAGTTTTTAAGCCGGAACCAAAAATCAATGCCGTAGTTCGCAATAGTCATTGAGTCTTTCTTGTCCGTTTTTACAGTTCTTAATCCCTGATTACGATATTGCTTCATCTCAAATGGATTAATTACAGTTACAAATATACCTCGCTCCTGTAAATAACTTAGTATCGGAAGATGATAAACACCCGTAGCCTCTAAGATTACTTTAACTTCATCCTCAAATCTAAGAAGCATTATTGCCAATTCCGACAATTCTTTCTCAGTATGATTTACTTCAAATGCAGCACTAACAATCTCTCCATATGGCTTTAAAATACATACTGTGCTTTTTCCTTTTGATACATCAATTCCTACACTTATCATCATGTACCTCCTAAAATCATTTGTAATTGTTTCCACCCACACTTATTACAGTTCATTTTAGTTCGTTACACGAAAGCTCATCTATAAGTTCCAACCTGCTTAATCGAATGTTCATAATAAGAGGTGGATGACGGTTTTTATGACGGATGTAAAAATCCAGAAACAGCCTCGCCAGACCAATCACTTCCCTTTATTATAAAAAAATAAGTGCAAATGTTAAATCACTAATGATGTGTTTAACAATTACACTTTTATGGTACTAAAA
>NZ_JBJHZX010000118.1:0-1496 GCF_045310515.1 Candidatus Clostridium eludens
CTGACGTATGGACAGTTTAATGTAAATTAATGTATAAAACATTTACAGGATAAAATTATGTAGAAAACCGCCTTAAAACCCTATAAAATATAGTTGCAACCAATATAAATAGGAAGGCGGTTAACAAGTATGTTAAATACTCAAGAATATATTATCACAGAACTGAAAAAAAACCTAGAATCTATGATTTTTTTGACAGCACCTAGATTAAGAATTTTAGTAGCAATTATAATAGGAATTATAGACTCAGGATCAGTTGTGCTATCAAAAATTGCACAAGAATTAAAGAGCGACTTCAGTGAGGCAACTGAAGCAAGTAAAGTAAAAAGGATTTTCAGATTCTTAACAAATGATAAAATAAATACTGATATAGTTCAATACCATTTTGCAAGGACTCTTCTGAAGAAATATAAGAATCATTCAGGAAAGGTTCATATAATTTTTGACCATACCACAAAAGAGGATGTATTTACTATTCTTCAATTTTCACTAAGGGTTGATAACAGAGTGATTCCATTGTGGCATAAAATATTTGAGTATCAAGATAAGAAAAACAAAGAATTTGAGCATGTCTATGAAGGATTAAAAGTGGTTCATGAACTCTTATCCCCTTATAATTTTGATGTAATTCTTTTAGCTGATAGAGGCTTTAGAAGTGTTGAATTGTTTAAGTTTATTGATGAAGAATTAAAATGGAAATATGCAATAAGATGTATATCAACTACAAATGTTAGAATTTCAAACAAGCCTGGAATCAAAAAATTGAGTGACATAAAGATAAAAGCAAATAAGCGAAAATCCTTTGAGAAAGTGCTGTTAACAGAGGAAAAATATGAATGCAATCTGGGAGTTGCCTTAGCAGAAGATAATGATGTATGGTATATTGCAACAAACATGAAGCCCCAAAAAGCTATAAATGAATATCAAAAAAGATTTGATATTGAGGAAGCATTCAGAGATTTAAAGAGCAATGGATTTAATATGGAGGATAGCTGGTCAAAAGGAATAACTTATTTTAATAACTTATATTTATGTCTTTCCACAGCCTATACTTGGCTTATAATATTAGGAAAAATCTGCACAAAGAATAAGAAAAATAAAGAGCTGGGAGCTGTAAGGATTAACAAGAATAAAAAGACAATAAGGGTATACAGTCTGTTTAGGGTCGGTTTGAAATGGTTTAAGAGATGCTACAATGATTATAGAAAAAAGTACAGGCTTAATTTTGATTTTATTCTACATGAGAAGTAATCATAACCAAACATTACAGTAATAATCTGGATATTTATAGTGTCGGTTAATCCAGGGTAGTAGTCTATACCTTTATATGTCCATAATATTGAATTATATTAATATATAACCATATAAGGCTAATACAGTATATTATCAGGATGAAAATACTATGAAAATTAGAACTAAGCAGCACTCCATGAAAGTATTTATTGAAATTTTTAGAAGATTAACTTGTTATAACCATATATATGTCCATACGTCAG
>NZ_JBJHZX010000119.1:0-1451 GCF_045310515.1 Candidatus Clostridium eludens
CCCCCTACCATGAATAAATATGCAATTTTAGTTATTAAAACTCGCATTTATTGATTACATCCCTCAATAATTCTTGGGTCCCTTTCTTGGTTTTATTATACATAGCATGTATCTTCTTATGACTTGCATCACTAACTGGTATTATATTGTCAATAGTAAGTCTTAAACTCCAATCATTTTTAAGTTCTACTATGTGATGTCCAGTTGAAGCAGAAACAATTTTATTCTCTATGAAGTAAGAAAATAAATCTAATCCTTTATAAGTTTTTATTATATAATCTCTAAGTGCTATCCATTCCTTTGAATGATAAAATAAGGTATATTGTTTATCTCTCTTATATCTTATCTTAATATCATACCTTCTATTATTATCTGCCTTAAATTGTTCATGGAGTTTTCTATGTTCCTCACAGTACTTTTCATTACCTGGAATAATCTTATGGCAATCACTAAAATTACATATCTTTTTAGGCGTTGTATCACCTCCGAGTTTTACTCC
This sequence comes from Candidatus Clostridium eludens, assembly GCF_045310515.1. Taxonomy (NCBI): domain Bacteria; kingdom Bacillati; phylum Bacillota; class Clostridia; order Eubacteriales; family Clostridiaceae; genus Clostridium; species Candidatus Clostridium eludens. The sequence goes on from NZ_JBJHZX010000119.1 coordinate 500, forward strand.
GTGTTTGACATAATATACATTGTGTTAAACTTATTTAACCTTTGTATTTGATACCTCTATGCCTTATATTTAGGGGGCTTATAAAGCATCTATATCATACAGTAATTTCATGAGTTTAACCTATACTCATTATGACAAATACAAGCTATATTTAAACACCAAAGTTCATATCATCTAAAGCTTTATCTAATACCTGTTGTTCTACTCCCTGGTTCAACTACATCCATACCACCACTTCATATCTTTAAAATAAAAAAGCCTTAATCTTTTTTTGTTTCATTTAGGACAAGACTTTTTGTTTTATCTACCTCATAGCTCCCTTGGTATGTATCCAAGTGCTTTAAAAGCTTCTTAAGTTTTTTATTTAGTACTTATTTTTATTTTCATTCACCAGTCTTCTAGGTGTATCCCATGTTACCACAGGAGCCACATCTTTATTTATTACTATATCTCCATCAGGATTTGTTTTGTATATGGATCTATTCTTCTTTATAAATGCACTATCTCCTATATATTTGTTTGCTTCATAATTAACTGTCCTTAAAACTTCACGTTTACGTGCTAAAGCAATCCTATGATCACATTTCAAATTACTAAAATTTCTTTGGATGCATTTTTTTACAGTATCTTTATTTGAATTTAATTTCCTGGCAATCTCAGAAATCGTTAGTCCATCTAAATATAATTTTTTGACCTGTTCTTTATCTAATGTAGTCCTCAAATTATCAACTCCTAAAAAAATATATACTTTACTCAAACCATAAAATGGCACATTCTACAGTCCCAATGCTATAGCTATTTTATCTAAGGCCCTTCTTTTAATTCTTTTGCATTGTCTTTCAGATTTATAAACCTTATAAATAAACTCATAATAACACATACCTTCTATACACTTATATGTTATAACTTCTCTTTCAACCTTACTAAGTGAATTTAAAGCTCTATCAGCCTG
>NZ_JBJHZX010000120.1:0-1417 GCF_045310515.1 Candidatus Clostridium eludens
GGTAGGGTAAGGCATCTTTAAAAATAAGTAACAAATTAAAGATATTTTCATAAGATAAGGAACAGGCTCCTATGTAGCATCCATAACTATCATAGGAGCCTGTTAAGCTCGTATCTGGTTTTAGAGCAGTTTGAATTTAGTTTAATATTTCAATCTGTACTTTTTTATACCATAAAGATTTGAAGTATAGCTTCTATTATATTAAGAGATGTTTTTTACTTTTTTACTTGACTTCATAGAATTTTTTACGAATATTTCATTTATTAATTAAGATAAATTTAACAAAGTGAATTCATCATGAAACCTAACTTTTTCTCCTTAAAGAATTAATTTTGCAGTTATCTAACACATTTGAATGATATCCAATAAACCTATAATTTCATCAATAAAGCTTTGGATTTTGTACTTGGCAGAATCTTTTCTATTGTTGATTTTACTTATATCAGTTCACTTTCTTGTATTTTCATAAGCTTTGCTCTTAAGTTCTTTTTCAATATTAAAAGTAGATGACAGTAAGAAAATAAGACTTATATTATGCTCAAAGGCTGCATAAAGATTGTCTTTTGTAAGTGCAGCACTGTCAGCAACATATATTCATATTAGAACGAAACCACTATTAAGTGGTGGCTGCGTTGTAAGTAATTTAAACTTTTGTGGTAAAATTTAAAGACATGTATTTTAAAAATGGAAATTGTTATCAGTTCATTAACTATGGGGAGGGGGAAAGTATACATGTAATTAAGTAAAAATGCAACAATTATAAGGGTATCTCATAGTTTTACTCTAAATTCTGTGCCAAAACATAAGAAAATATTAAACTTAAGAATATGTGAGGGATATTGAAACCCCATAGTAACTGCCCCGTGGCTTCGTTCTATAATTCGTTTCGGAAATTGAGAAACTTTAGCATATAACACCATTTAAGTATACAAGCTTTATGGTGTTAGTTTCTATAAGCTCAAAATCCGAATACGAATCTATTCATATTAAGCCTATCGGCAGTAGTCTTTATTTCCTTTATGAAGTCTGTATTCCATGTTTTATCACTAGTGTTGTCATTCAAAACTTCCCTGGTAACAATAGTTCTGTCATTGTGGAGTACTAAATATAATTAATTATTTGCTGATTTTTACATGTGGAATGTAAGTATAAAGAAAACTATAGGTTCTATCTGTGCGTCTGAAAATCCTTACAGCTATGAATAAGAAAAGTAAAATCTCTAATATAAAATAGAAGTGGTTTTGTCAACCACAACTAAAATATATTGAAGGTGTGTTCTAGATGCGCAATAGTAGTTTAGCGCATAAGCAATAATAATTATCATATTAATTATTGTGATTAAGTTTTTTAATAATATTCAAACTTCGTACATAGAATTAAATTGCTTGAAGAATGCATGAATTTAATTTACCCTACT
>NZ_JBJHZX010000121.1:0-1304 GCF_045310515.1 Candidatus Clostridium eludens
TCTGCTTTATTGTACAAGAAAAGAACCTATATAAATAGTCTTTTTTAAAGTGTCTATTATATAGGTTCCATTTTAAACAATCCTGCTAGGTTTTATTTTTTTATTTAAAATCCTGGAAAAGTAAGAAGGAAATTCATTAAATCGGTATAATATGTATATCAATACAAATATTATATTGAGGTGATACACATATGGCTACTGGTTTCAATAAATCAAAAGTAGAAGAGCAGATAAAATTCATCAATGACGAACTACAAAAGGATAAAAAAATAACTGTAACGAACTTATGTAAAAAATTCAAGTTAAACAGAAGTACGCTAATAAGCAGGTTTACACGATTGAACTACAAATATGATACTAATACCCGGAAGTACGTAAAAAACATCACACCTGACGTTAAATTGATACAAGAAAAAGATATTGTTAAATCAGAAGAGATAGCTATGGATATAGATACTGATACCGATGCAAGTATAAAAGAGTTAGCTAAACATAAAGATGATATTTTAAATGTGGTTAAAGAACATCGAAATACTAATGATAAAGTATCGGATGATAAAATGATTATTGACACAGAACTTGTGGAAGGTAAAGTGGTAAATCACAATTTTAAAGTGTATGAGAATGTAAAAAAGGAAATTCAAGAATTTCAGAAACAATACCCACAGTTTAGGTTGCAAGATTTAGTTAGTACAGCATTACATCAATTTTATTTAAAACATAAAAAATGCCTTGTTAACAGTGGAAGCGAATAGATTTCTTTCTGTTCAGTTCTTCATTTGTATAATATAACCATAAAAAGAAAATAATAAAATCATTGCAAAATTCCTATAACAAGTGTATTATTACTAACAATTAACATTAAAAAATATTTAGTAATTAACACTCCAAAAAAAGTAAGTGCTTGTCATGTAGGGTACTTATTTTTTTTATTGGATTGTTTTATTATTAATTGATAAAGCTCTTCAAAATAAACACGATTATTGCATTGACAACAACTTCGATTACTAGAGAAATAAGTACCTATGATAAAATGGAACTTGCTTCTCTATTTTTTATTTGTATAAACTTGTAATTATGTTGTATGAACAGCTCCACTCAAAATTAAGTCCGTCGGATTGCCCACGGGTTATTTTATTATAGATATATTTGATTTAGAGGACATTTCAAATGTTTTAATGAAAATATACTATTAGAACATTAAACGACGTTATAAATGATCTAAACGCTATTAAGGGGGATATAGAACTTAAGGAGGATTAGTAAATGTCAAAGGCAAAAATAACAATAACAGGTCTACAAAA
>NZ_JBJHZX010000122.1:0-1303 GCF_045310515.1 Candidatus Clostridium eludens
TGTATGAATGCCTGGAAAATAAATATAGTAAGTTGGCATAATGATTAATGCTCATAAGAATACTCATATTGGTTCCTTAATATGTTTTAATTAATAAAGGCTCTGGGGTTAACCAGGACTTTTATATTTTGCTTTTGATTTTGATTATTTAATCCTCTATAATTTCTATGAGTTTAACATCAATGGAATTAGTTCCTTCTTTTTTAATACCAGTAACCATTACATTTGAATCCAAATAATCCTTAGGTTGTTCGGCTACTGCTTTACTCATATTGCATATTATTTGAGTAAAATCATTATCTTCAATATCCCTCAATATAAATGTTCTTTTATCTAGATCGACTTCTCTTATTCTGCCTTTCAAGATTACTTTTTCTTCGTTAACATCTACCCTAGTTAATACATCTTTAATTATTTCCTTAGTATTCTTATTTACTGTAATTTTTCCGTATAATTTTATCATATTTCCCCAAAAAGTAATTTCTTTAATATTTTTATCGTCTGGAAGCGTTTTTATTATACTTATCAATGTTTTATCTTTTATGTCATTATCTATATTATTGATTTCCCATTCTTCCGAATTATTAGTGCTAGCCCACTTTAATACTGAAAAATAAAAATCTATAATCTCATTTACATCCTTATTATCAAGAAAACGCAACTGTTTCATATACGGTAATCCTAATGACATATTTATACTTCCTTTATTAAATGCTATCAAACTAAAATCACAAGCTTCTGTCACCTCTTTAGCTGACATGGAATATTATATTTTTTTAATTCTTTAATATAATTTTCGAGTTTTTTAAATAATGTACATCTTATTTGTTTATTGTCTATTGAACAAAATTTCTTTTTTATATCTTCTAATGTACATACATGAATTCCTTCTGGTAAAAGCCCTGCATTATTCAAATCGGGTATTGGCATATATCTATAATCCTCCATTAATAAAACTATTATGCTTTCAAAGACACTGCTATATAATGGAGATATCAAATGACTTGAAAACACATTTCCTATTATAAGATTGGTGGTCTTGTAGTAGGATTTTTCTTTAGTATAAGACAAGCTTTCAAGGCATTCAACAAATTTGACAAAAGTATATTAAATTATAGTATTAGTTTATGATAATAACATTATCTGTTATTTGTATTGTATATATTCTATATGTAATTAAAAATTCCTTTAAACTTTGAAAAAAAATAAACCCTGCCAGAAAAATCCCCAGCAGGTCCTACTCTTTTCCTAATGATTCATAATAATCAACTCACTATACTTATGTTCTTTACCCTGTACCTTC
>NZ_JBJHZX010000123.1:0-1302 GCF_045310515.1 Candidatus Clostridium eludens
TTAAAAGATATATAAAATATAATGTTAATGGTAACCTTATGATCCAACTAGTGATTAAGGATATTAAAAATGGACTTTTTGTATCTCCAGCTCCCTTTAGCGCACCAGCAAATACCGATGAAATCGCAATGGAGGGTTGTTCGAATGCTCCAATAAATAAGCACAATGAAGCTAGATAAGTTACCTTCTTTTCCTCAGCTCCTACAAATAAATTGACCAAAAAACCAGGTGTAAGTAGAAAAATCACACCCAAAACAGACATCATAGTAACTGCAAAAAATGCACAGGCATATGTATACTCTCGGGCCTTTTTATAATTTTTCTCCCCTACTTTTATACCCACTAGTGTTGTTGCGGCAATACCAAACCCTATGCCAGGCATAACTGAAACTGACTCAACGGTATTGGCAATTTGATTAGCAGCAAACTTCACGGTACCAGCTCTCATAATTATAAATGTACAAAACAATCTGCTTAAACTAAAAGCTGCCTCTTCCATTGATGAAGGTACAGAAAGTATAAGCAATTTCTTTATCCTATCCACCTTTAGAAGGAGAATATATTTTAGTTTGATTTTAATTTTAGACCTAAAAATCAAGAACGTAAATATAAATATAAATCCAGCTACTTGGGCAATTACAGACGCTATAGCAGCACCTATGACCCCCATTACACCGAAAATTAATATCCAATCTAGTACTAACTTAATAACAGTTGTAAATGATGATACAATGAAGGGAGTAAATGTATTTCCATACCCCCTTAATATTGAACTAATAATATTAATTAGCATATTAAAAAATATCGCTACAATGTTCATCTTTGTATATATATTGCTTAAGACAAGCACTTCCCCTCTAGTTCCAGCTAAATGCAATACCTGCTCACTAAACTTGAATAAAGAGCAACATATTATTATTGAAAGAAACACACCTATAGTGAATCCAATTGAAGCATATTCCTCAGCAACATCATATTTCCTAGCCCCTACGCTTCGGGAAATGTAAGAAGCAATACCAATACAAATTCCTTCTGCAATTAAAGTATTAACGCAAACATATAAGATTTCGTTGCTTATGCCTACGACGCTAACAGCTTTATTGCCTCCGTAGTTTCCAATCATCATTGTATCGAATATTAGCATTAAAGTATAAATTATAGTTTCACCTACTACTGGGAGCGAAATATCTAAAGCTTCTCTTATCACACTTTTACTTACCATACTTTTACTTATCACACTTTTATTTATCACAATCATTCCGCCTTTATATATTTAAAGTTAAATATTATCCATTTATACTT
>NZ_JBJHZX010000124.1:0-1189 GCF_045310515.1 Candidatus Clostridium eludens
TTTAATAATTTATATATCTATACTATTTAGTTCTTATATTGTATAAATCTATATTACAAGTATAACAGCATTTTCTTCATGACCACAGATTGCACATTCAAATTTAGCTTGATTATTCTTACAATCCTTATTTCCTTTATGTATATTACCACATGAACTACAACGCAAGGAGGTATATTTAGGATTTACAAAGCTTATTTCTATTCCATGTTCCTCTGCTTTATATTTGATTTTTTGTTGTAAATCATAATAACTCCAATTTTTTAATAAAGTTTCTATAGCATTTTTATCATATCCACTCAAATCTTCCACTTGGATACAACCACAGTCATGCTTTATTGCAAAATCAACTACATATCTAGAATACTTATGGTTTAAGGTATCTCTAAAGTTTTTAACCTTTTCACTCATACGAGTTACACCTTCTATTCTTTTAGTTCTTCCATGTCCAGCTTTACCTTTATTTTTTTCCGCCAATTTACTGTTTTTTAATAATGCAGTCCTTCTAGCTTGAATTTTCTGTCTATAATGAATAAGTTCTTTACCGTCCAAAATACATTCCCGTCCAGTTTATCTATTTTGAATGTTAAATGTTTCAATTCCTGGAACTTGTTAAAAACAGCACAATCTACCTCATATCCATTGTTATCTTGATATATTTTATAACTCCCGTTCTTCAAGTAGATAGGCATATTAAGTCTAAAACTTGCTACTGATTTTCTATAATTTAAAATATCTTTTTTATCAGCATTCCATTTTTTCATAACAAAAGCATTGGTTTGTCCAACATTAGAAGTATTAATAGTATTCATAATAGACTTCATTTCACCTTCTACAACATTTCTATAAGTCTTTCCAAACCTCTCCTGCTCTTCAGGATATTTACCATATTTATTTTTATATTTGATTTTTTCATATTCCCACATGTAGTACATCTGCATAGCCTTATTACTAGCTTTACAAGTTAAGTATTGTATATCCCTTAAAACTTTATTCATGATTTTATATTCAAGTTGGGTACAGCTTTTTATAGTTACTAAAATACACTTATTAATTTTAACACCGCCTTTTTGAATAAATATTAATATATATTAGATATGTTATTATACTTAGACCTGACGTATGGACAGTTTAATGTAAATTAATGTATAAAACATTTACAGGATAAAATTATGTAGAAAACCGCCTT
>NZ_JBJHZX010000125.1:0-1180 GCF_045310515.1 Candidatus Clostridium eludens
CCCAGCAGGTCCTACTCTTTTCCTAATGATTCATAATAATCAACTCACTATACTTATGTTCTTTACCCTGTACCTTCCCACTAAATTATGATTTTATAAGGGAGCTACGCAAGGATTTCAACATAGTCTATATGCAGCATTATCTTAGTAACTAAAATTATTAAGCTTACATAAATTATAGTAAATATTAGTTCAAATAATAGAGAGGAATATTATGAAAAGATTTTTAAGTTTTCATGGCATTGTTACCGCGATTAATGATTTTTTAATAGATGAAACTGATGAAAAAGAAGGATGTTATAAGTTAATGTCTACACAAGATTCACACGGGAGTGTAGTGAATTTTGTAATATCTCCATCTACTTATTTTGTAGATCACGATATTATACGAATAGGAGATATAATAACTGGATTCTATGATGCAAATGCACCTGTGCCATTAATTTTTCCGCCACAATTTAGAGCAATTGTAGTAGCTAAAAGTATTCCATACAGAAATATAGAAGTAGATTATTTTAATAACCAATTGATTAATTCTGACAACACATTAAAATTAAATATCTCGCCCTATACTCAAACATTACTTGAAAACGGACAACCATTTACTAAAAATCCTAGAAGGCGTAATTTAATCGTTACTTATGGCCCTACTACAAGAAGTATACCAGCTCAAACTACTCCTTATAAAATTATTGTAATGTGTTAAGCTTTTATTTATATTAAATATATTTGAGAATAAAAAATAAAGCCTAGCAAGAAAAATTCAAATACAAACATTCCAAATAACAGTTTTCTGAATAGTATACTATTGTGAGAAAATTTTGCTGGAGGTTTTATGTATAAATACATGTATCCACCATTAGAAATACCACCAATGCGTTGCTATTATATGATGGTTAATAGAAATATATATCCGTCTGTAATGTGCATGAAACTCAAATGTTTATTTAAGGAAAAAGAAGAATTTGAAAAGAACAAAGTTCATAAGGGAAGCACAATACCACATGCTGAGAAGAAATCATACATGAAACAGGAAATGCCGGATATGATGGATATGTCAAAATAAGAGCCCTGGTTAATTCCAGGGCTTTTGATATAAAAGTTTATTACTATGCATCCTACACTTTAATTGTTTACTTTCTATTTATTGTACTCAATTTATAAATTTTGGTCATACTAT
>NZ_JBJHZX010000126.1:0-1065 GCF_045310515.1 Candidatus Clostridium eludens
AGAGCGAAAGTCTCATGTACGGTGTGAAGGAGGGGAAAAGGCAGAGATTACTTCAAAACCTTACCTATTCCTATAATGATTTATTAGATAATGTAAATTTAAATATTCAAGAACAGTCTTTATTAATAGCTATAATTAGTTATTTAGGTTCAGAAAATGCTCATCCTAGCTACAAAACTTTAAAACGTAGAAGCAAGATTGCCAATGATAGAACTCTTATTAAAACAATAAATTCCTTGGAGCAAAAAAAAATTATAGAAATTAATAGAGGAAAAGGTATATTAAAAGCTTTAAAGTTTGGTGCTGATATAAAGAAAGCCATTGATGTTGCTTTAAAATTAGAAAAAGAAGATGGTACCAAGATGACAATAGAAGATATTAAAAACTCTATTAGTAACTATGCACAGCTATGTAACCTAGGGTTGTTTACTTATCAATGGCGCCTAATTGAGTTTTTAAAGAGAAGACAAAAAGATACAAATATACCACAACTGTTACTATTTTTAGATAATGGTACGACATATATCAATTGTATGAGAGGATTAAGTAGTGAAGTAAAAAGTGGAAGTAATATCGAGATGTTTAATTTTGATGATTAGAAGGTGTCAAATGGAGATTGGAAGAATGGCTAACATGGAGGCAGAGGCAAATATTTTAGGGGCAATACTTGTTGACAATAACAAAATATTAACTGCTGCGGATATATTAGAATCTGAAGATTTTTATAATGCAAAAAACAAGTCAATATACTCTACAATGCTTATGCTTTATAAGGCTGGAAAGAAAATAGATGTCACAACACTTAGTGAAGCATTAGGAAAAAAATTAAAAGATGTAACTATATTATATATTTCCGAATTGATTGAAAAGGTATCTATGGGTAGTATTAAAGACTATTGCAATATAGTTAAAGAGAAGTCAAAATTACGTTCACTGGACAGGGTTGCTAAAAATATACTTACACAAATTAAAAATAGTGATAAAGATACACATGAAATTATTGGGGATTTAGAAAAATATCTAGCAAATATAGAGTTAAGGGAAAATCCTAAATTGGTTTCTGAT
>NZ_JBJHZX010000127.1:0-1051 GCF_045310515.1 Candidatus Clostridium eludens
ACATAAGTAAACTCCGCTCCTCCTTCGGCCTTTTCCTTGCTGTACTCGTTATTATCAATTTTTATCCTTAGCAAATTCTATAACTCTTTATTATAAAATCTGCTAGTAAGTATAAAATTTATTTATACTTCTACAATGGTTATTTCTAACCCTAGCTTTACTTCTTTTATTTACTGTGCAATTTTCAAAGGACAAAACTCTCTTAATTTGCAATTCTCAGCGTACAATTTACACTACACAATTGGAATAAGAACCTAATGCAAGCTAAAGCTAACTGCAATTCTTGAATCTTGAAAATTAAAAGATATAACTTGGTGGGCTTAAATGGACTCGAACCATCGACCTCACGCTTATCAGGCGTGCGCTCTAACCAGCTGAGCTATAAGCCCATAACATGGTGGAGATAAAGAGATTCGAACTCTTGACCCCCTGCGTGCAAGGCAGGTGCTCTCCCAGCTGAGCTATACCCCCAAATTAAATAGAAGGATATAATCCCTCAAAATTAAACAGAATAAGTGGTAACTTACTTATCTTCAATTCCAGCTTTTAAGGCAAGTTATACCCTGCCTCTCGACTCCTTAGAAAGGAGGTGATCCAGCCGCAGGTTCTCCTACGGCTACCTTGTTACGACTTCACCCCAATCACTAACCCCACCTTCGGCCGCGTCCTCCTAAGTTAGACTACGGACTTCGGGTGTTGCCAGCTCTCATGGTGTGACGGGCGGTGTGTACAAGACCCGGGAACGTATTCACCGCGACATGCTGATTCGCGATTACTAGCAACTCCAACTTCATGCAGGCGAGTTTCAGCCTGCAATCCGAACTGGGGGCAGTTTTTGAGATTTGCTCCTCCTCGCGGTATTGCTTCTCTCTGTTCTGCCCATTGTAGCACGTGTGTTGCCCTAGACATAAGGGGCATGATGATTTGACGTCATCCCCACCTTCCTCCACGTTAACCGCGGCAGTCTTGTTAGGGTGCCCACCTTTACGTGATGGCAACTAACAACAGGGGTTGCGCTCGTTGCAGGACTTAACCTAACATCTCACGACAC
>NZ_JBJHZX010000128.1:0-1044 GCF_045310515.1 Candidatus Clostridium eludens
TGTGCACCATCCATTTAGGGTCAGTATTCCTTATAATAGTTTCCATATTAAAATCTAACTTATCAATAAATAATTTTAGGTTATTTATTTCATTTTCTACACAACTGATAATTACATTTCTATGATAAGAACCCTCATAACGAACAAAATCTGATAATCGTTCATGGAACATATCGATTTCTGGAGATACTCTTAATGTATAAATATTTGCGTCTTTAAATACGTTTGAATAATATTTAACTTTATCATCATAAATGAAAGCCGACCAATTCTCACCATAACATCCATCTGATGAAAATGGATTTTCTTTTCCTTGAGACCAACTATTGTTTATATAATATATCATCTCAAGAATTCCTCCTATTTATGGAAATGTTTATTGCCTGGTCTTACCTTACAGTTCCTTCACCTTATAACAAAATCACAATGGCATCTTTAAATGTTCAATTTTATTTATATAATTAATAGTTATTTTACCTAACTTATCTATAAAAACAGATGAAATACTTGTGTTATCAAGTTTGAACATAGGAAAAGTCTTTGGTTCTAACCCAAGCAGAATATTTAGAAAAATATTTAGAAATCCTTCATGAGATACAACAGCCACTTTCCCTTCGTCAATACCTTTCAAAATATCTAGTACCCGTAAGACACGTTTAGCAACATCTTTATATGACTCTCCATTCAAAGGCGCAACTAAAGGATTAGACCAAGTACGATTCCACTCTTGAGGATGTTTTTTTAAAGCCCCACTTATTGTAAGTCCCTCAAAAATTCCAGCGCTTCTTTCCTTTAATTCAGGTAAACTAATCGGTTTAACTCCAATTTCGTATCCAATTAGTTTAGCCGTAGATACAGAACGTATTAAAGGGCTTGTATATATCAATTTTACTTTACTTTCTCTTAAATATTCACCTAATATTTTAGCCTGATAGATACCCTTAGTTGAAAGTGGAAAATCAAAATATCCTGCTATGCATCCATTATTCTCACAACAACCATGACGAATTAATAATAATTCCATAGTTAACACCTCTAGCTATA
>NZ_JBJHZX010000129.1:0-961 GCF_045310515.1 Candidatus Clostridium eludens
AGTATAGTTGATGTGTATATAAGCTATCTGAGAGTTAAGCTCAATGATGTATCTAATGAAAAATATATAACAACAGTGAGAGGTACTGGTTATATGATGAAAGAAATCTAATAAAAAGAAAGGGGTGTATGATCATTATACATAGGAGGCTGTCTATATCAAGAAAACTTACTATAATATACACCGCAATCCTTGTAAGTATTTTAATTTTATTTACTATTCTTACATTTTACTCTATAAGTAATTATATTTTAAAAGAAAATGAAACAACACTTGCTTCTAATGCTGATATTATTGCTAATTATATTAGCAGTACAGGTAAAGTAGATAAATCAGCCTTAAATGGCATTAATTTAGGCTCTGGAATTTCTTTTAGCGTATTTGACCAGAATAGAAATTTAATATATTCAAATGGAAAAGTAAAACCTATTAAAAAAGAGCATCAAGAACATGACAAAGGAAAAAATCATAAGAACAAAATTTTTAAACATAACAATGGACTAATTTATACTAATAGAATAGTTAATATAAAAGGTAATACTTATTATATACAAGTAACAAAAAGTTTTGAGGATATAGGTTCTAAAACAGATGCCCTTGTGGAAATACTAGTAATAACTATTGTTTTTGGTACTTTAATCAGTTTTTTCTCTGGATCGTTCTTAAGTAAGAGGCTATTAAAACCTATACAACAGATAACAATGGCAGCTAAAGAAATAACTTCAAAAAGTTTAGATAAGAGAATTTCCACCAATAGTGCTGATGATGAACTAAAGGATCTAGCAGATACTTTCAATTCAATGATTGAACGACTTGAAAAAGATTTTGAAAAACAAAGAAGATTTGTTTCCGATGCATCTCATGAATTACGTACTCCAATATCCATTATACATGGCCATGTAAATCTGCTAAATCGCTGGGGAAAAAATGATAAAATGCAGTTAAATCGTTCTCTTACCAC
>NZ_JBJHZX010000130.1:0-932 GCF_045310515.1 Candidatus Clostridium eludens
CTGCTATATTTTTTAACTATTACTTCTCCTAACATAAGTTTTGAGAGTATTTTATCTCTGATGCTTGTTAGATTCTCATTCATAGTATTGTTTTTTTCTATTTTTTTATATAATTTTGAAACTATTTTTTGAAAATTATCAATTACATTTGCAGAAGGAACAACAACTGGTACATCTTTTAAATTACCAAGTGAAATATACGGTTGACCATTTCCTGTTACTTTAGTTTTTATATAGTTTTTTATTCTGTCTGAAGATAAATACATAAAAATAAATTCTGCCATACCTCTATTTAAGGATGTTTTTATCAATCCTATATTTTTTATTGCATAATTTATACATTCATCTTGGACTAATAATGTATTGCCTATAGTTCCAATCATAGTTATTAAAACATCAAACTTCTCTACTTTGCTTCTTTTATTAATCTTTATAAAATCCTCTTCAGATATGAAATTCGCTTCTTTAAATTGAACTTTATTATTTTTTATATGTTTTGATGTTAATAACCTGTATCCTGATTCTCTCTTTTTCGGTGAATCGTGAGTTCCATCTGTAACCGGTACTACACATGCCATTTTTTCAACTTTCCAGCCCTTAGGTATTATCCCTAGCTGGCTTTTTTCAAATCCTTTATCTTTAAACGGTTCAAAATCTACAAACCAGGACTCAAAAATGGCATGTGCTATTTGTTCTAATGTTTTATTCACCTCATCATTTAGCTGAATTTTATAGTCTAATGAAGAGATAATTGAGGCAATCTTTTTTTGTTCCTCTAATGGAGGAATATTTATTTCTAAATCCTCAATCATCTTTTTACTTAACGTTATTCTAGTTATGCCTTCACCAACCATTGAAACCAGTAGATCCTGAGTTTTCTCCCACATTAAATAATATTTTAAAAAAACCGGGTCTATAATATTATGCTTGGG
>NZ_JBJHZX010000131.1:0-914 GCF_045310515.1 Candidatus Clostridium eludens
GATGCAATAAATTCTTATGCTGCTTCATTAATCTTTCAATGGTTTCTGTAGCTATATCAAGTGTAAGACGATTTGAAAGTTTATATGAAAGGATTTCATTTGTAGAAGCATCTTTAATGGTCGACAAATACGCCATATTAGATATTCCATATGGTAAATAAGTTATATCTGTTAATAAGACTTTTCCAGCTAATTCTTGCTTAAATTCTCTATTTAAAAGATTTGGTACAACAGTATGCTCACGCGTAGCCTTCATCATTCTACGATAAGGATTAGCTTTTCTTATAGGACACTTAATGTTGTATTTACGCATAATTCGCTGTATACATTTTCGGTTCATTACTAAATTGAATTCTTGCTCTAATACCATTTTTATAGAACGAGAGCCTTTCTTGTATCCTCTATGGTTAAATGCTTTAAGAATTACATCTTTCACCTCTAAATCTTTTTCTTCCTTACGATTACGCATTTTTACTGATTTTAGATAATTATAGTAGCCAGATTTTGATACACCCGAAATTTCACATAAATGTCTAATTATATTTTTGCAATTGCATATTGTTAAAACGATATGTTGTATGATAGCAAATATAGCTGCTGCACTCAGGTTACCGTTTTTCACCTTCCTTTCTTGCAGCTCGATTTTTTTTAACAGTTCTGCTTCAGCTTTCCAATAAGCAATTTCTGCATCCTTTTTTGCTATTATTTCTTCTATTGTTAATTCACATTTAAGTGGACGCCCACTATTCAACTTTCTAGAATCCCTAAGTCCAAGAGCACCTGACTGATTATAAGCATTACGCCATCTCTTACTTGCTGCCCATATTCTATTGTTGCCAATAACACTTATATCAAATCCAGCATCTTGGAAAATTAGAGCAGGTAGTTTTCCCATGCTATACTCAGTGATAAAC
>NZ_JBJHZX010000132.1:0-902 GCF_045310515.1 Candidatus Clostridium eludens
GTGCCCACCTTTACGTGATGGCAACTAACAACAGGGGTTGCGCTCGTTGCAGGACTTAACCTAACATCTCACGACACGAGCTGACGACAACCATGCACCACCTGTCTCCCTGCCCCGAAGGGCTTCCTGCATTACCAGTAATTCAGGGGATGTCAAGTCTAGGTAAGGTTCTTCGCGTTGCTTCGAATTAAACCACATGCTCCGCTGCTTGTGCGGGTCCCCGTCAATTCCTTTGAGTTTTAATCTTGCGATCGTACTTCCCAGGCGGAGTACTTATTGTGTTTACTGCGGCACAGGGGGGGTCGATACCCCCTACACCTAGTACTCATCGTTTACGGCGTGGACTACCAGGGTATCTAATCCTGTTTGCTACCCACGCTTTCGTGCCTCAGCGTCAGTTACAGTCCAGAGAACCGCCTTCGCCACTGGTGTTCTTCCTAATCTCTACGCATTTCACCGCTACACTAGGAATTCCGTTCTCCTCTCCTGCACTCTAGATATCCAGTTTGAAATGCACTGCCCAGGTTAAGCCCGGGTCTTTCACATCTCACTTAAATATCCGCCTGCACACCCTTTACGCCCAGTAATTCCGGACAACGCTCGCCACCTACGTATTACCGCGGCTGCTGGCACGTAGTTAGCCGTGGCTTCCTCTTCCGGTACCGTCATTATCGTCCCGGATGACAGAGCTTTACGATCCGAAAACCTTCTTCACTCACGCGGCGTTGCTGCATCAGGCTTTCGCCCATTGTGCAATATTCCCCACTGCTGCCTCCCGTAGGAGTCTGGACCGTATCTCAGTTCCAATGTGGCCGATCACCCTCTCAGGTCGGCTACGCATCGTCGCCTTGGGGGGCTTTTATCCCTCCAACTAGCTAATGCGCCGCGGGCCCATCTCAAAG
>NZ_JBJHZX010000133.1:0-899 GCF_045310515.1 Candidatus Clostridium eludens
TGTAGTTTTCCCCGTACCTCCTTTTCCACTTAATACTGCTATATTCAAGTTACTTCCTCCTCAAAATTCTATTTTAAATTCCATGGTGTGCTGGTCCTGACTGCATTAATCTGTCAAGTTCGCCCTTTTGAAATTTTTCTAAAACAGAGTTTATAGTGACACTTTCACATTTATAAGCTTCAATTCCTGATCTGTTAATGATTTTAAAGGCATTAGGTCCTAAGCTTCCAGTAATTACAACATCAACTTTTTCATCAAGTAATTGTTGTGCTGCTGCGATACCTGCTCCTCCCCCAGAAAATTGGCCTTTATTTTCTAATATTTTAATTTCTTCATTTTCAGCATTATAAATTTGAAAATACTTACACCTTCCAAATCTTACATCCGCCAAACTATCTGTTTCTGCTCCATGGGCTGAAATTGCTATTTTCATTTTTGTTCCTCCAAACTATTAATAATATCAGTAACAATAGGGCTAAAGATCAGTTCAAGATCTTCGTTTACATTTTCATATCCCTGTTCTGCCAAATTACTTATACTGCTTAACATAGGAAGTTCTCCTAAAAGTTTTAGGTCCATTTCCTTTAAAAACTTATCTGTGCTGTCTCCATTAAAAAGTTTTATCTGTTTGCCACAATCCGGACAGGTTATATAACTCATGTTTTCAATAACACCCATTATATTAATCTTCATAGTTTTTGCCATATTTACAGCTTTTGAGACTATCATAGAAACTAAATCTTGGGGTACAGATACCATAACTAAACCACTTATAGGAATAGACTGCATTACTGTAAGTGCAACATCTGCTGTTCCAGGAGGCATATCAATTACCAAATAATCAAGTTCCCCCCATATTACATCTGTCCAAAATTGTTTTACTGCTCCAGATATTATAG
>NZ_JBJHZX010000134.1:0-899 GCF_045310515.1 Candidatus Clostridium eludens
TTTGCAAGTTTTATAGCTTCTACTTCTGTAGCCTTAGCTATTTTTTCTATTACTTTGTTTACAGCTTCTTGAGAAAAGTTTTTAAATTCTGCTTGAGCTTTCTTTGCTTTTGCAATAAGAGTTCTTACTTCTTGTATTGACTGTAAGTCTTTATCCATTATCTCCATTTTCATTCTCCCTTTCAAATAATATTAATAACATTAATTATTGTATATAAATTTTAACCATCTTTTGCTGCCATTGTTTCCTATAAGTTTTCACACTAAGCCCTACCCCATGTAAAACATCCTTTTAAAAGCCTCTAATTGTAAAACTATGCTATAAAAGGATGTTTTTTCATACAATACTTATTCATGTATGTATATAAACATAGGGTCTAGTGCTAGGAACAGGAGCATGGCCAATATACAACACAAATCTCTTCAGTTTTTTATAATAATTTTTACATTTTTAAGTGTATTTATATTGTTCTTATCAGGTACTACTTTAAACATCTAAATTAAATAATTAATAACTTATATTTAAAACTTGTAATTTTTACGCCTTTTAGCTTTTCCGCTCCATATAGCCACATAGCCTCTCCTGTTCTATGCACCATCATACCCATTAATTAATAATTATATTCTAGTCACCATAAGCTTCTTTAAATACTGCAACTAAGTCTTCCTTAGTAGGAACTCTTGGATTGTTAGGTGTACATCTGTCTTGTAGTGCAATTCCTCCCATGAAGTCTACCTTAGCCATAAAGTCTTCTCTGCTTACTCCAGCTTCTTTTATGTTCATAGGAGTATTAGTTTCTTTCTTAAGTACATTTACTGCACATATAAGACTTGTTACTCCTTCTTTTACTGTTGAAGCAGGTAATCCCAAAAATTCTGCTACTTCTCTATATCTTTTTG
>NZ_JBJHZX010000135.1:0-881 GCF_045310515.1 Candidatus Clostridium eludens
AATAAGTTTTCAAGTATAGTAGTTTACAACTACATTAAAGACTTGAAAACGGTTGGAATTTTAAAAGAAGATAAAGAAAAGAAAACAATAGATATAGCTGTTCCTCTAGGAGTTATTGCAGGATTAATACCTTCAACTAACCCAACTTCAACAGCAATATTTAAGGTATTAGTAGCATTAAAGTCAGGAAATGCAATAGTATTTTCCCCACATCCAACAGCAGTAAGAAGTATTACTGAAACTGTAAAAATAATGCAAAAAGCTGCACTAGAAGCAGGAGCACCAGATGGATTAATTGGATGTATGTCAATTTTAACAGTAGAAGGTACTGCTGAATTAATGAAGAACAAAGATACAGCTCTTATCCTTGCAACAGGCGGAGAAGGAATGGTTAGAGCAGCTTATAGTTCAGGAACACCAGCTATAGGAGTTGGACCTGGAAACGGCCCATGCTTTATCGAAAGATCAGCAGATATCCCTGCAGCAGTAAGAAAAGTAATAGGCAGTGATACTTTTGATAACGGAGTAATTTGTGCTTCAGAACAATCCATAATCGCAGAAACAGTAAGCAAGGCACAGATAATTGAAGAATTCAAGAAACAAAAGGGATATTTCTTAAATGCAGAAGAATCAGAAAAAATAGGCAAGATTTTATTAAGAGCTAATGGAACACCAAATCCAGCAATAGTAGGAAAAGATGTTCAAGCTTTAGCAAAATTAGCAGGAATAAGCATACCAAGTGATGCTGTAATATTACTTTCAGAACAAACAGACATAAGTGCAAAGAACCCTTATGCAAAAGAAAAATTAGCTCCAGTACTTGCATTCTATACAGTAGAAGACTGGCATGAAGCATGTGAAAAATCTCTTGCTCTTCTTAA
>NZ_JBJHZX010000136.1:0-813 GCF_045310515.1 Candidatus Clostridium eludens
TTCACGTTTAATAATTGCATGGAAAGATTCAATACAGGCATTATCCCATGGATAAGCTTTCTTTGAATAACTAAGTAGCATTTTCGAAGTAGCCTTTTTATATTCTTTTGACACATACTGACTGCCCCTGTCACTATGTATAATAACAGGACTAACAAGTTCTCTATTTTTCTTAGCTTTATTAATTGTATCAATGACGCAAGAAACATTTAAAGTTTCTGAAAGAGTCCAGGCTATAATTTTTCGAGAGTATAAATCCATGATGCTTGTAAGGTATACAAAGCCCTCATTAGTCCACAGATATGTAATATCTGTACACCATGCTGCATTTGGTGCAGTGGGATTAAATTGTTTGTTTAAGATATTTTCAAGTTTACTGCTGAAATCAGAATCCCTTGTAGTAATGGTATATGGTTTTATATAGTGAGCTTTAATTCCAAGTTCTTTCATGTACTTTCCAACAGTGCGTTCTGATATTCTTTCACCAGTTTTCTGTATTTCTTTGGTAACTTTATGAGCACCATAATTTTGGTGGGATTTATCATAAATTTCTTTGATTTTCTTCTTTGCGAGCTTCTTTCTTTTTTGTTGATTTGAAGGTAGGCGTTGCAGCCATGAATTATATCCTGAACGTGAAACGCCTAATATATGAAGCATTCCGCTGACAGAAACCCGGCGTTTTCCCCTAAAGTCTTCACATTTGTTTTGGACTTCAAGATAGATTGCTTCTGTCACTTTCCCAGAATGCTTATGGCTTTTTTTAATACATCTAGAGCATCCTTTGTATCGCGAAGTTCACGTTTTAATCGTGCA
>NZ_JBJHZX010000137.1:0-796 GCF_045310515.1 Candidatus Clostridium eludens
CCTTCAATTATCCCAGCAGCTCTAAGTTTTTGTAGATGCTGAGAAATGGTTGATTGAGGAACATTTAAACAGTTTTGCATATGACTAACATTACACTCTCCGTTATCTAAGAGACCCTTTACTATACAGATTCTTACTGGATGTGCTAATACTTTAAGTATCTCAGCAATTTCATTATATTTATTAAAATTTTTATCTATGATTTTTCCCTCCTCATTAAAGTTTTTATATCGTTATATCTTCATATAACGATATATTGACTTAAAAAATAATAGCTTTTTTAAAGCAATTATTATATTTGAATAGTGTTATATTGAGGTAGGATAGCTTATAATAATCTATCTTCCGGTGTATACTTTCCACTTAGTTCATATCTTTATAATTATAGTATTTTACTTAAAGTTTCATAAGTATAATCTATAATTTCAGCGCAACTAACACCATTTTTCTTTAAATCTTTGCAAAGTTCTGTTCCATACTTTCCCTTTATATTTGTTATTAACTCTTTTACATACTTTCTAGCGTCATTTGCCTCATCATTGTTTTCTCTTCCCATCAATGAACCTATTATTACTGCTGCCCCTCCTATAGATCCACATAAACTTCCTACAGTATATCCAGCTCCCATACTACTACCAAGGCTTATTGGTATATTAGTATTATGTCCTTCATTGTAGCTTTTTATTATAGCCTCACCACATGTAAATCCTTGCTTATGATATTCTGATGCCTTTGTCATATTAACAACTCCTCTATATATTATTATCTCTTAATAATCTTATATATCGTTATATTC
>NZ_JBJHZX010000138.1:0-780 GCF_045310515.1 Candidatus Clostridium eludens
GCTATTAAGGGGGATATAGAACTTAAGGAGGATTAGTAAATGTCAAAGGCAAAAATAACAATAACAGGTCTACAAAAAGACTGGAAAGAAAATAAAGATGGGACTATAAATATGATTTTAAAAGCAGATACCAGTCAAGCCTTCCCTAAAGGACTAAAATATCTAGGTGAAAGCATATACAACATTCACATAGCCAAAAAGACTTGGAAGAAGGTATCTGACGTCATTACAAAGGAATCAAAACTTTTAATACAAGGAGAACCCAAAGCTTGTGTAAATTCTAAGGGAATACCCTATGTTGTTGTAAACTGTATGGATATGGGTATCATTGAACCAAAGATAAAAGAAGGTACTCATGAAAAAATAAAAGGTGAAAAACCTATTGAAGCTAAGAAAGAATCACAAAAAAAACCTAAAGTGGAGACACCAGAAAAAGCTGTGGTTAAAGAGAAGGTTCCTGAAAAGGCACAAATGAAAAAGCCTGAAAAGAAACTTATAAAGGATGAAAATAAAAGCACAGTGGAAAATTGGTACAAGAATAATGAGATTGTTGAAATTAATATTAAAGATATAGTATTAACTAATGAATTTCATCTACGTGGTTGTAATCTCTACGTAACTAATTTGGATAAGATTACAAGTGATAGACAAAGAGTTACTGTTAAAAAGATAGAAGAAGGCAAGTATACTCTAGTGATTGGATTTAAGGCTTATATACTCTCTAAGGTTAAAGATTTTGAAACTATAAATGCAGTAGTAACAGAACTGACACATGATGAA
>NZ_JBJHZX010000139.1:0-768 GCF_045310515.1 Candidatus Clostridium eludens
TTTAGTGCCGGATTCTCTTGCTGTTTTCATTGCTGATGTTATAGCAGTTTCCTGATCTGAAGTTATGGTTCCTGCAGTTACAAGCTTATCTAATGGATTCTCTCTTTGTGGCATTGCTGAGGTTATAGCAGTCTCTTGATCTGAAGTTATGGTTCCTCCAGTTACAAGATTGTCAAGCACAGTCTTGTAATTAGCTTTAGTGCCGGATTCTCTTGCTGTTTTCATTGCTGATGTTATAGCAGTTTCCTGATCTGAAGTTATGGTTCCTGCAGTTACAAGCTTATCTAATGGATTCTCTCTTTGTGGCATTGCTGATGTTATAGCAGTCTCTTGATCTGAAGTTATGGTTCCTGCGGTTACGAGATTGTCAAGCACAGTCTTGAAATTAGTTTTAGTACCAGATTCTTTTACTGTTTTCATTGCTGACGTTATAGCAGTTTCCTGATCTGAAGTTATGGTTCCTGCAGTTACAAGCTTATCTAATGGATTTTCTTTTTGTGGCATTGCTGATGTTATAGCAGTTTCTTGAGCTGAAGTTATAGTTCCTGCAGTTACAAGATTGTCAAGCACAGTTTTGAAGTTAGTTTTAGTACCGGATTCTCCTGCTGTTTTCATTGCTGATGTTATAGCAGTTTCCTGATCTGAAGTTATGGTTCCTGCAGTTACAAGCTTATCTAATGGATTTTCTCTTTGTGGCATTGCTGATGTTATAGCAGTTTCTTGAGCTGAAGTTATAGTTCCTGCAGTTACAAGATTGTCAAGCACAGT
>NZ_JBJHZX010000140.1:0-751 GCF_045310515.1 Candidatus Clostridium eludens
AGTTTGAAGCCAGCATTTTACTTACGTCAGTTGCCAATTCATCTTTACTAGCTTCTGCATTCCAAGTTGCCTTGCTTACAGTAGCTCCCTTCTTTTTCAATACTTCAGTAATAGCATCCTCTCCCGGATTAGCCTTATTATCACCTTCTGATACAATAATCCATAAGTTCTTATTTGCCATTGGACTTACTTTTGTAGGATCCCATTGACAAGCAACCAGTAATGATGCTGCAAACATGTCAGGATACTTGATATCCATAGCGATGGAAGTCATTCCTCCCATTGATTGACCAGTGTTGTATATACGATTGGAATCAATGCTGTATTGGTTTTTCAACTGTTTTACAAGATCAATTGTTATATCCATTTGATCGGTAGTTTGGGAAGTGTCATCAGCAATAATACTAGTATATTGTGGTGCAAGTACAAAGCATTCATTCTTTGCCTGTTCAGATGGCTCTGCCCATACAACTGCTCCTAACCCCTGTGTTAACGTATTTGTAGGATTATTACTTACAACACCGGCATCATGCATAAACAACACTAATGGATACTTTTTAGATGAATCATAATTTTTTGGTACATATAGATTATACATTAGTTTTTCATTGTTGTAATTTGGATCTGTATAAGTAAGTTGCTTAAAGTCTTCTACTACTAAATTAACATCCTTGGTACTTGCCATCACTTTTGAATCGGCCTTATATATTTGACCTCCCACAGTTTCTATGTCACCACTCTGTGTTATATT
>NZ_JBJHZX010000141.1:0-726 GCF_045310515.1 Candidatus Clostridium eludens
CCATATCTTACTTTTATTTTAATCTTTATTCGGAACTTTCTCAATTTATCTTGTACTATTTTTATTCTAGCACCAAGGATTTAGTGGACAGGGAGCAACTAGATATGAAACTAATTAATTGTATCCAGAATTACTCGGTAAAGAATGGTAAGCAGTCAATCATCTTCATCTAATGTAAATCATAATTATAATATTAAAGCTGAATTTCCAGGAGTGACAAGTGAGAATGAAATTATAAAAGCATTTACTAGTTTATCAAATAAACAATTACAATATAGTGGAAATATATATAATAGTTAATATTTAAGGAGGAGGTGGTTGTCTTCTCTTTCATATAAAGTTAAATATATGATTGTGGCAAATTAAACTGAATTTAAGATCAATTATAAGGTTTATATATCAAAAAAATCACATGTACTCACACTGCAGGGGTATTTTCACCATAGATACGATTACATTAGGACAAAAATTGGCTGTAACCGTTGATATAACTAGGTTAGAACGATACGAGCTTTTTAATGTTTATTGGTGTTTATCGTGGAAAGTTAGTTATATCAATGTATGTAGAGGTTTAAATAAAAAATTATAGGGTTTTAATTTATCAATACATGGAGATAGTATAAATGGATTAAGAATCTATTTATAATTAATTATGTTTTAACAAGTTGAAGGTACTTTAGTGCCTGAAACTAAAAACCGCCTGCTATGCGGGTGAGATTAAATGCT
>NZ_JBJHZX010000142.1:0-700 GCF_045310515.1 Candidatus Clostridium eludens
CCCCATATCTTACTTTTATTTTAATCTTTATTCGGAACTTTCTCAATTTATCTTGTACTATTTTTATTCTAGCACCACTAAAAAACTAGTTGAATATAAATTTAATAAATAGGTGGAAATATTTATGGAGTTATTTGACTTATTTAAAAAGAATGTTAGTACAGGAGGATAAATTGGAAAAATTTATAGATAGATTAAGTTCATATAATTTACTTAATAATATGTTACCAGGAGCAGTATTTTGTTATTTGCTTAATACACTTATGAATATTAATGTTTTACATGATGGCATCATTCAAAATTTGTTCATATATTATTTCCTTGGAATGATTATTGGTAGAATAGGTTCAATTATTGTTGAATCTATTTGTAAAAAAATTAGATTAGTTGAATTTGCTACATATAAGGAATTTGTAAAGGCAAGTTTGAAAGATGATAAAATTAACATATTATCAGAAACAAATAATACATATAGGACTATGTTATCAATGTTTTTGATACTTTTATTAATAAAGGTATATTTGGTTATTATATCTAAAGTTATTTGGCTGAAAAATTGTACACCATCTTTTGTTATAATTTGTTTAGTTATGCTATTTGCATTTTCTTATAGAAAACAAACTGATTACTCTTAAGCCCCTAAATAGGTTTGGACAATTACATCTGTATTTATTATAATGTAGAAAGTGATTGGAGGTAA
>NZ_JBJHZX010000143.1:0-696 GCF_045310515.1 Candidatus Clostridium eludens
CTGACTGCCCCTGTCACTATGTATAATAACAGGACTAACAAGCTCTCTGTCTTTCTTAGCTTTATTAATTGTATCAATGACACAAGAAACATTTAAAGTTTCTGAAAGAGTCCAGGCTATGATTTTTCGAGAGTATAAATCCATGATACTTGTAAGGTATACAAAGCCTGCATTGGTCCACAGATATGTGATATCTGTACACCATGCTGCATTTGGTGCAGATGGATTGAACTGTTCGTTTAGGATATTTTCAAGGTTGCTGCTGAAATCAGAATCCTTTGTAGTAACAGCATATGGTTTTATATATTGAGCTTTAATTTCAAGTTCTCTCATGTACTTTCCAACAGTACGTTCTGATATTCTTTCACCAGTTTTCTGTATTTCTTTGGTAACTTTAGGAGCACCATAATTTTGGTGAGATTTATCATAAATTTTTTTGATTTTCTTCTTTACAAGCTTCTTTCTTTTTTGTTGATTTGAAGGTAGGCGATGCAGACATGAATTATATCCTGAACGTGAAACGCCTAATATACGAAGCATTCCGCTGACAGAAACCCGGCGTTTATCCTTGAGGTCTTCACATTTGTTTTGGACTTCAATATAGATTGCTTCTGTCACCTTCCCAGAATGCTTATGGCTTTTTTTAATACATCTAGAGCATCCTTTGTATCGCGAAGTTCACGTTTTAATCGTGCA
>NZ_JBJHZX010000144.1:0-692 GCF_045310515.1 Candidatus Clostridium eludens
GCAGCTTCACCATCATATGTAATAGTTCTCACAAGACCTATCAAAGCTGAGATGCAATCAAAAAACCGTCCAACACTGGAAGACTTATAACAATTTAATGATGTTTTTAAAGCTTGAACAATTATATCGAACTTATCTTTATCTATGTCACTTATAAATTCATTTATAGAATATCCAAAAAAATACAAGTAACTCACAGCGCATCTCCAGGGCTGTTTTATGGATATATCTCCTCCCTGTATACTTACATATTGAAAATGCCCTATCCTGTTAAAATTATATCCTGCTGCAATAAAAAACTCTCCGCCCCATATATTTCCGTCTATTCCAAAGCCCGTTCCATCGTATATAACTCCAATAACTTTTCCATCAACGTTATGTTCTGCCATACAGCTTGCCATATGGGCATGATGATGCTGTACTTTTATTATTTTTCGGTCTTTACTATTTCCATACTTGCTTGAAATATAAAATGGATGCATATCTTCTACCCATACTTTAGGACTTATATCTAGCAATTTACACAAATGATTCAGCACATATTCATAATTTTTATAACAATTAAAGTTCTGTAAATTACCCATATACTGACTGGTATATACGTAACCATTTTTAGAAAGTGATATACTGTTTTTTTCTTCAGGTCCTAAAGCAATAATATTATCTCCAACCTTAATATTTTCCATTGATGG
>NZ_JBJHZX010000145.1:0-688 GCF_045310515.1 Candidatus Clostridium eludens
TTTCTATGTTTCAAGACTTAAACCTAATATAGCTGTATATGTAAAAAATGAAAATGTTGAATATCTTAAAAATGGACGGAAATCGCACCGTAAGGACAAAAAGACCTTCTTTGACATTCTTGGAGTCTCCTACAACTGTCAAGAAAAGAGGCGCAAATCCGTCGCATAAAACAATTTCATTATAATATAATTTAGAATTCATGTCTTCAAAAAAATTATAAATACATGGATCTTTTTGATATGCAGAAAATTATGTTGAGATAGTATCTACACTTAAATGTCCTATAATTTGGATAGGTTTTACTTTAATTCATTACGTTAATTAGTTTATTTATATTACTCTCGTTTCTTAGCTTGATGGCTATGTGACTGGACCCCATAAATGGCTATTATATGAGATAATGTGAGCAAAACTGTTAAGAAGAAAAAATAGGGTTGCATTTTAAAGTCACATAAAAGCCATTTAAGCTATGGAAGTTGTTTTAGATGTGATTTTCATTAAAACAAAAAAAGCCTTGTACTATAAGGTTATTTTAATGACTTTTTCAATGATTTTTTCTTAGCTTTTTCTATGTGAGGGATTACTTTTTCAAGAATATCAAGTGACTCGCATAGACATTCCTCAATAATGTCAGGTGTTATTAATACTGATTTCTTATTCAATTTTTCACCTTCTTTCAATATCCAA
>NZ_JBJHZX010000146.1:0-685 GCF_045310515.1 Candidatus Clostridium eludens
CCTATAAGGGCGTAATACTTCCAGCGCCTAAATGACGCTGGCTTTTACTTTGTTCAAGCCTGTGTGGACTGATTACTTAACTAATCCCTTAAAAGGGTTTTCTAATTCTTTCGTTGTAATCTTATCCACCATCTGATCATTTTTTTCTTGTTCACGAATATACTTCGCTATTGTTGCTTCATTGAGTCCTACTGTACTAACATAATAGCCTTCTGCCCAGAAATGTCTGTTGCCAAATTTATATTTTAAATTTGAGTGTCTATCAAATATCATCATTGAGCTCTTACCTTTAAGATATCCCATAAAACTTGACACACTTATCTTTGGAGGTATTGATACTAAAAGATGTATATGATCTGGCATCATATGTCCTTCTATAATTTTTATACCTTTCCACTTACACAAATCTTTTATTATTTCTTTTATATCTTCCCTCAATTTGTAATATATTATCTTTCTTCGATATTTAGGCGTAAATACTATATGATACTTGCATAACCACTTAGTATGTGCTAAACTTTCTGCCATAGAGTATTACCTTCTTTCTAACTATTTTGATGACTTGAACATTCATCATTATATCAAAAAAGGTAATTCTCTTTTTGCTTAAGCATTTAATCTCACCCGCATAGCAGGCGGTTTTTAGTTTCAGGCACTAAAGTACCTTCAACTTGTTAAAACATAA
>NZ_JBJHZX010000147.1:0-653 GCF_045310515.1 Candidatus Clostridium eludens
GTACAAGAAAAGAACCTATATAAATAGTCTTTTTTAAAGTGTCTATTATATAGGTTCCATTTTATTTTTCCTACTAGGTTTTTACTATGCTTTATTTTAATCCCTGCTCATAAGCTTCAATCATTTTCTTAACCATATTTCCACCTACAGAGCCAGCTTCTCTCGCAGTCAAATCTCCATTATAGCCATTCTTTAAATTTACTCCAACTTCCTGAGCTGATTCCATTTTAAATCTATTTAAAGCTTCTCTAACCTGAGGTACTACTAAATTATTACTGTTATGTGCCATAATCAACACTCCTTTTTATAGTAATCTTTACTGTCTATATTTAAAGTTTGTACATTTCTATAAAAAATACTCCAGGTAATTGGATGAATATTTAGAAAATAAATATAAAAAAATAAGTTCAAAGGAATAACATATGTGAAATTAATTTTATCTGTATTATCACTTAGCTTGTCTTCTAATTTAGATAGCGTAATTATAGGAATTGCTTACAAAATAAAGAATATAAAATAATAATAATTTTAAATTTATATACATTTAACTTTAAGATATAGCTTATTCTTTAAAATTAAAAATTGTCAACTTTTTCAGATAAACTTTCTAATTGTTTTTTTAACTCAGACATTTTATCTAATGTGCATCTTTG
>NZ_JBJHZX010000148.1:0-613 GCF_045310515.1 Candidatus Clostridium eludens
ATTCAAATGGAATAGTAAATGTAATATTTGTACCTTTTCCAAGTTCACTTTTGACATAAATTTTACCACTATGGGCTTCAATAATTTGTTTTGCTATAGAAAGTCCAAGACCTGTGCCACCAGTTGACTTGGTTCTTGATTCATCAACTCTATAAAATCTATCGAAGATATGGGGGAGACCCTCCGAAGGAATGCCTACGCCTTTATCCTTGACACTGATAAACGTATTACTATCATTTTGTTTTACCTCTATAGTTATTTCTTCAGAAGAAGTACTAAATTTTATACTGTTGTCTATGAAAATTCTTACAACTTGTTTTAGCAAGTTATAGTCTCCATTTACTTTTAGAGAATCTTCGCAAATGTATGAAATAAAAGTCTGATTGTGATTTAGTAATGTTTCATCAACAACTTCCTTTAAAAATGGTCTAAGCAAAATTTCTTCTTTCTTTGTAACAAATACATTGTTATCTCCCTTTGCAAGCAGCAATAGGTTTTCTATAAGTTTATTCATATTATCTGTTTCAGATTTTAATGTGGTAAGAGAACGATTTAACTGCATTTTATCATTTTTTCCCCAGCGATTTAGCAGATTTACATGGCCATGTATAAT
>NZ_JBJHZX010000149.1:0-599 GCF_045310515.1 Candidatus Clostridium eludens
TTTCTAGAACCAGAACTATCCTACGAAGGATATGAAGTGGACGTAGCAGGTGATGGTAGAACTGGTTTAAAAAAAATAGAAAGTGAAAAGTATGATATAGTGCTCCTTGATATAATGCTTCCTAATCTGAATGGCATTGAGGTATTAAGAAGAGCACGCAAATTTACTAATATTCCTATAATCATCCTTACTGCAAGAGATCAGATAATGGACAAAGTTACGGGACTTGATACTGGTGCTGATGATTATCTCACGAAACCCTTTGCTATTGAAGAGCTTCTTGCAAGAATGCGCAATGCCTTAAGAAAGAATGTTTTACAGAAGGAAGAAAAAAATGTGCTTACTTTCAAAAATATTGAATTAAACCAATCCGTCTTGGAAGTTAAAATCGGTAATGCAACTATTGAGTTGACAAAAAAGGAATACCAACTTATTGAATACCTTATTCAAAATAAAAATAATGTAAGTACAAGAGAACAAATCTTAAATGCTGTTTGGGGATACGATTATCTGGGAAATACCAGTATAGTTGATGTGTATATAAGCTATCTGAGAGTTAAGCTCAATGATGTATCTAATGAAAAATATATAACAACAGT
>NZ_JBJHZX010000150.1:0-588 GCF_045310515.1 Candidatus Clostridium eludens
AGGAGAAATGGTCTTGAAATATATTATATTGTTTGTAATAAAAAAGTAGCTGATTTGATCAGTGTAGTTTTAAATGAAGAAAAATAGATTATTATAATATTTACGTTAGGAGGAAATGTATATGAACAAAATTCTAATAGTTGGCGGAGTAGCTGGAGGAGCATCTGCAGCTGCAAGACTTAGAAGGCTTGATGAAAATGCGGAAATAATATTGTTTGAGAAAGGCCAATATATATCTTTTGCAAACTGTGGATTACCTTACTATATAGGAGAGACTATAAAGGAAAGAGAAAAATTATTGGTACAAACTCCTGAAGCTATGAATGCAAGCTTTAATATTGATGTTAGAGTAAATAGTGAAGTGATAGCAGTAGATACTAAAAATAAAAAAGTAAAGGTTAATAGTAAAGATAATGGAGAATATGAAGAAAGCTATGGCTATTTAATTTTATCACCAGGAGCATCTCCTATTAAGCCTCCTATCCAGGGAATACAAAGTGATAAGATATTTACTCTAAGAAATGTACCAGATACCGATAGAATAAAATCCTATGTAGATAAGGAAGATATAAAAAATGCGGTTGTTAT
>NZ_JBJHZX010000151.1:0-586 GCF_045310515.1 Candidatus Clostridium eludens
ACAAGTATATTTTTAGTCATAATATCATCCTTTCCATTAGTTAGATCTATATAATAAATCTAATAAACATTACATAAAATTTAGTTTATTTATTTTAATCAATTTAACTTTGATCTTTTAAAAAGAATCGATTTAATTTTTCTAATATCCCTATCATTACTTTTAGCCATCTTTATATAACATAAAGCTGAAGGAATAAGAAATAGTTGAAATATTATTAACGTAATTACATAGTTATAAGGTTCACCTTTATATGCAGAAACAATAGCAAGTAAAAAACCAACACCTACATTGCCCAAAGTTCTTCCTAAACTCCCAGCCAAATTAGCTACACTAAAGGCCGTTCCTCTATGTTCAGGAAGATTTACATCCGTTATAAGTGCAAGCCAATTTGGTGTATTGGCAGATTGAGCTGCTGAAGCCAAAAGAGACAATACAAACATTGAAGTCATCCAAGGATTTACAGCTATTTGCTTCAATAAACTAAAAAAAATTAAAGCAGGATTGTTGTCATTTGGCAATAATAAGTTATTCATTGGTAATATAAACATTGCTAAATAAAAAGGTATTGTAATAAAAACAAATA
>NZ_JBJHZX010000152.1:0-576 GCF_045310515.1 Candidatus Clostridium eludens
GGGATAGAACTTGGATCAACGAAACCATTTAACACCTTAAATGCAATTTTATCTACATTTATTTTTTCTCTTTTTTCAGTCATTATCTTCTACCCCCTCTATTAAGTTTCATTCTTTCATTAGATAAAACATCCAAGGGATTATACTTGTTAATATCTTCTTTCATTTGTAAAGGTAGTAAATTAATATAGATTTCTGTTTGTCTAATATCAGCATGTCCTAACAATTTTTGAAGTAAGTAGATGTTATTATTTCCATTTTTTATAAACAAAGTAGCAAAGGTGTTTCTGAAAGAATTTATACCATGCATCCTTACATGTCTATTTTTACAATAATTATTAATATTTCGATGCAATGTATTATAGCTCATCTTCTTTTTATCTAATTTGGGAAATAGTAACTCATCTAGTTTAAGATCTAGTAACTCTATATACTCTCTTAATACATTTTCTAAAGTAGGACTTAATGGTACTGTTATCTGTTTACGCATTTTCATATGCCTAAACAAAATACTCTTTTCTCCAAAATTTATATCTTTAACCAATGTATTTAATAATGTTTCTGCCCTGCATCCTG
>NZ_JBJHZX010000153.1:0-570 GCF_045310515.1 Candidatus Clostridium eludens
AAATTTCAATTTGTCGACTTGATTGACAAAGTTGGCAAATTCGTTTTGGAGTTCTATTGGTGGCACTGGAATCTCTATATTCTTAAACTTATCCATTGAGACATTATACATAGAACCACTTGTACCTGTTGATTTTGCAGAAAACTCTGCTCTTATAGCTGGCTCACTTAATATATATTTCATATAAAACACATTTACTCTATCAACAAACAATACCTTCCACAATTTATCAGGAAGTAATAAATCGGGATAATCCTTATGCATGATGCAAGTTGCTCCAACCATTTCACGTGTATTCGCTCTACTAAATAACAAATCACCTTTTTGAGGAAAAACATACTTTTTAATTTCTACGTCATCACCTATTACTTTATATTCATCCTCTTTAAAATAACCTTGTGTCACAGCACTAACCTTTAAAACGGCTTTTTCGCCTTCTCTTTTTTCTCTTGCTTCACCATTAGCACTCCACCCTGCTGTTATACTTTTTACAACACTTCCTATAGTGTCTTTATTCCAACCTTTAGAATTACTAAACGGATTCCCAAACATCTCGATAAATCTCGATTT
>NZ_JBJHZX010000154.1:0-558 GCF_045310515.1 Candidatus Clostridium eludens
AGGGTTCTTCTTATTATTTTCATGGTCATAGGCCTTATATCATTTTTTATGCTGGAATAAAATTTATAGCTAAATAAGCCAGCTGTAAATCCATATAAAAATTTTTTGTTTAACATAATAATATCCTCCATGGACAATTATTACAGTTTGTTTGATCTCCATTTAAGTAAGGTTTTATTGAATTTGATTTTACTTATGAATAAACACTTTTAGGACTCATATCCATTAATGCTTAAATATCAGCAACCTCACTGCGCGTTTATATAATTTTTTATTATTTGTTCTCTCAAATTCCTTGAAAAAGAAGTCATTAAAGCTTTTTATATGATTACACCATAAAGTTAATATTCTCTCTTCCGATGATGGATTATTTTTAATTTCTTCTAAACTAAAGACCAACAAATCTTGTAATATTCCTTTTACTTTATCCAAATCATTACCTATTAATGCTATATTAGGTGAGTTATTGTCATTACCTTTCATATAGTAACCCCTTATTAACAATATTTTAGTTCATTAATTATTTTGCCTATAAAAACACCATATAAATATAACTAT
>NZ_JBJHZX010000155.1:0-551 GCF_045310515.1 Candidatus Clostridium eludens
AGGCACTTACTTTTATCAGTATTCATTATTTTTTCGGAGACTAAATAATATACGAACTTCTGGCAGTTGCACTTTAATTTAACGTGTCCTGCAACTACAGACACAAAATTCGCAATTACAATTATTTTTTAAGGGATATATGTAAATAAATTATTTTCATTTTCGCTAAGTTTATTTTCTTAGGACACCTATTATTGTACGAGGGCTTTGTTACAATTTAATGTCATATTTATTAACTAGTTGTTTAATTTTTTAATATCCTATAAACACTATGGGAACAAATGGTCACCAGATCCTCCAATGCCTACTCTGCAACATCACATAATGAATAATAAACCTTATGCGATACTATTACTCATGAATTACCTTTTGGCATAATTTGTATCACTCTCCTTCATATCTAGATGAAACTTTAGTACAAGAACTTTATATATCTTTTTAAGTTTAGTTTTACTATCTTCCATGTAATTACTACATTTGTTGTCAAAGTAACTACCATCTCAACCACTCTTATATGTTTTACTATGTCTTAACCAAAAGTGTATTAACAA
>NZ_JBJHZX010000156.1:0-524 GCF_045310515.1 Candidatus Clostridium eludens
TGTCAGGTGTTATTAATACTGATTTCTTATTCAATTTTTCACCTTCTTTCAATATCCAACGTTTACCATTATATACCTATTATGCACATATAGCAATTAAAATCGTGTTAAAGTTTTTAATAGTATTTTAAATTAAGACTATGTTTTAATATGGTGTTGATAATTATTCGAATTTAGTTCTAGACTTAGCTCCTACCTTTAAATAATTTGAATTTTCTATTAAATTTCACCTGTTATTGATGCACATAAAAGTAAGAATTATCATGCATTTCATATTGTCTGGCTATATTTTGTCCAATGGTAGAAATTCTTATATATTCAACTTTCATATTTAAAACTTTCTTTGTTTAGTAGTTGCCTTATTATACTATAAAATTTGTTTGATATTAGGATTTCTTAAGACGATTGTTTAGACAATAGCTTTTAACTTTTATTCTAGTCATTGTTATTCAAATGGAATAGTAAATGTAATATTTGTACCTTTTCCAAGTTCACTTTTGACATAAATTTTACCACTATGGGCT
>NZ_JBJHZX010000157.1:0-518 GCF_045310515.1 Candidatus Clostridium eludens
TTACCTATAAAAATCTGTCCAATTATGAAAATATTTGTTGCATTACTTTGGCTTATTACAAGCATTTTTTAGATTTTTGTACATGACTAATATTGATTGTCACTCTTCTTTAGACTTGTCACAAGTGTAAATTATTGTTCGTTAACTATAAAAGGTAAAAATATAAAATATAGTTAGCTGATGGAGCGTTTTTATGAGGAAATTATTCTTGGTGATTTAGGTGGATTACAGGATTTTGTTGCATCTGTATACTTATTTGATGTTGAAAACCATGTTATGCTGCACCTGTATGATGATAGAGGTCTCGATATTGTTGCACATGATAAGAATACATTAATGTCACTTTATGAAAAATTAAATGCATGGGTACTTGATTATGACCGTAAACAAATAGATAAAGTATTTCTTAGTTAGATTCTGAAATAATTATATTCATTACCTAGATGGTACTATGTCAAGAAAAAGTACAAATTAAAATGAGAAAATCCCAAGATATTCCCATATTTTAACTTGCCGTG
>NZ_JBJHZX010000158.1:0-518 GCF_045310515.1 Candidatus Clostridium eludens
GCTGCACCTGGATAGTAGCCAGCACTTGAATTAGGGTGAAGATATATAACCTTATATGGTATATTCTTTGATTTTAACGTTCTCTCGTTATTTCCCGTACTTGCACCTGTCAATCCAAATACCTTAATAATTGCTGTTCCCATAGTTCCTTTATAAACTGAATTCAAACCACATACATTATCTGCCGCAATTCTTCCTTGCTTATTTGCAGGGCCTGCAAGTGCAATGGCAGTCTTACTTCCATTTATGAAATCTACTACTTCAATAGCATCTCCTACTGCATACACACCTTTAACATTAGTTTCCATTTTATTATTTACTATTATATGACCCTTTGGACCAAATTCTATTCCGGTTTCTTTTAAAAATGCCGTGTCTGGTTTTACTCCTATAGCAAGTATAACTATGTCTGCATATAAAATTTTTCCACTGTTTAGAATTACATTTAACCCAGTTCCTTCTTCTCTAAATTCTTTAACACCATCATTTAGTACAATTCCTACGCCATTATCCTCTAA
>NZ_JBJHZX010000159.1:0-508 GCF_045310515.1 Candidatus Clostridium eludens
AATGTACACGAACAAGTAATTCCTGCAATAAATGAAGCAACAGGTGTTTCACAATTAAAAGATTTAGGAGTTATGGAGTTCTTCAGCATAGCAACAGGTATAGTTGCAGCAGATGCAGCAGCTAAAGCAGCAGATGTACAGCTGATAGAAGTTAGAATGGGAGTTGGCGTAGGTGGAAAATCTTTCGTAACTCTTACAGGAGATGTAAGTGCAGTTAAGAATGCAGTAGAAGCTGGAGTTAATGTTTCACTTGAAAGCGGAATGTTAGTAAACAGCGAAGTTATATCCGGTCCAAGCAAAGGTTTATTACAATATTTATTGTAATATTAAGATTTGTTAAGAATGCACCTTCTTATGCAGACATGCTTTGAAGGGAAGTATATAATTAATTAATAGTAAAAGTAATATAAATATTACGACATTTCAGGGGGAAGAGAGGTGTAATGATGGATTTACTAAAAAAGATTAAGGATGCAGGTATTATAGGAGCTGGAGGAGCAGGATTCCC
>NZ_JBJHZX010000160.1:0-501 GCF_045310515.1 Candidatus Clostridium eludens
CAAAGAAAAAGGATTCGACAATGAGCCTCAGAGATGTATTGATTGTAGAAGAGCAAGAAAGCAACGAAACAATAATAATAAAAGAGGTTTTGGAAAATAATGTATCCGCGTTAAATGGTTTATAGTTCCAACAAAAGCCCCAGCCCAGTTTTAAGCTGGAGGTTTTGCTTCACATAAATAGCTGACCAAAGGCCAGCCAAGGGGGATTTTTTAAAAGATGATTACATCTATAGTATTTCCAGAATCCTCAAATTGCATACAATGAATAGAAATCACTTTCAATTAAATAAAATGCAGGATATATAATAAACAAAAGCCCTAGAATTAATCAGGGCTTTTGCTGTCGGTATGCGTTTGCACCAAAAAATACATCTAAATCAGATTATCAGTTAATATTATAACCAATTGAATTTATTTTTATAGTTATTATAGGAATAGGTAAGGTTTTGAAGTAATCTCTGCCTTTTCCCCTCCTTCACACCGTACATGAGACTTTCGCTC
>NZ_JBJHZX010000161.1:0-481 GCF_045310515.1 Candidatus Clostridium eludens
CTATATTTGAGTTTTTGTTCAGTATATAGTTATATTTAGTTGCATGCTTCATCTCATCAGTAAGAATTCTAAACACTCTATCCCTATAAAACCTGCTAGGTAAACCTTCCCTTATAAATCTATATTTTTCCATGGCTCCCACTTCACCAAAAACAGCTTTGCTTATACCTTCTATATATGAGGCTGGCCTTGTAAAATCTTTACCATCGTTACTGTCAATTTCTTTACCAGTATAATGCTTGTATATTTCTCTAAACCACTTACGATGATTTCTTTCGTCATTTCTTATAGATGTTATAATATTTTTTTCTTCTTGTGTAGGGGCTACACTAATAAAATAATCGTAGAGAAGTTCGTCAGATCTTTCGCCTTGTACTGCTTCTTTTATAAGCTCTAGTGCCTTGTTGAAAGCTTCTTGGGTAAAATCCATACCATAGTTAGAACATTTCATGCATGGTACCATATACGGATTATTATATTT
>NZ_JBJHZX010000162.1:0-478 GCF_045310515.1 Candidatus Clostridium eludens
TTCTCCTCGATTAAGCTTCCACATTTTTTTATACCTGACCTCTACCCCGGAAACAAGTTTCCGGTTTGGGCTCTTTCCCTTTCGCTCGCCGCTACTTAGGAAATCGATTTTTCTTTCTCTTCCTCCGGGTACTTAGATGTTTCAGTTCCCCGGGTTTTCCCCTGTAAGCCTATATATTCAGCTTACAGTACCTAGTGTTTTCTAGGTGGGTTTCCCCATTCGGACATCTCTGGTTCTCTGGCTATTTGCGCCTACCCAGAGCTTTTCGCAGCTTGTCGCGTCCTTCTTCGGCTCCTGGTGCCAGGGCATCCTCCGTGCGCCCTTTGTAGCTTGACCTTTGGTTTAAAAATTGCTGCTAACTTCGTCCAGCTGCGTCAAATGCCTCACTGCGGTGCTCATTTACATAAGTAAACTCCGCTCCTCCTTCGGCCTTTTCCTTGCTGTACTCGTTATTATCAATTTTTATCCTTAGCAAATT
>NZ_JBJHZX010000163.1:0-476 GCF_045310515.1 Candidatus Clostridium eludens
TCCACTAATTCTTGTTATAGGATCAATTGTAATAGTTTTTTTCATAGAATCCTCCTATCCTAATATCTTACAAAAGGTTCCATTCCATCTGGAAATCTTGAATTAGCACATCCAATACATGTAGTATTATCTTCAATAGGCCAGTTTACATATGCATTCCATTTTCTTCTTGGACAATCTGTTTTAGTCACAGGTCCTCTACATCCCAATTTAAACATACAACCTTCTTCCCCAAATTTTTTTGCAAAAATACCTTTATCAAAATAACCTCTCCTTGTACATCTGTCATGGATAGTCACTCCATAAAATAAAATTGGCCTTCCTTCACTATCTAATTGGGGTTTCCCAAAAGCTGCTAAATGTGCAATAGTGCCAACAACCCAATCTGGGTGACAAGGGCAACCAGGTAATTTTATAACTTCACGACTCAATATATTAGATACACTTTTACTCAAAGATGGATTAGGCTTTGCAGC
>NZ_JBJHZX010000164.1:0-472 GCF_045310515.1 Candidatus Clostridium eludens
CAACCAGGTAATTTTATAACTTCACGACTCAATATATTAGATACACTTTTACTCAAAGATGGATTAGGCTTTGCAGCAGAAATGCCACCATAAGATGCACAAGTTCCTACTGCTAAAACATATTTAGCTTTTTCACCTGCCATCTTTACTGCTTCTAAGGCTGTGACAGGCTTTCCCTTGTAATGAGCTATTATATTATACATGCCATTTTCTTTAGTAGACACTGCTCCGTCTATTAACAATATAAATTCAGTATTCAAAGTATCTAATAAAGCCTCAAAAGCAAATTCTCCCTCTGATGTCATCAGTGTGTTGTTGTATGTTAAGTTAACTAATTCATTTAGAATATAATTGAGTCCTGGATTTACACTATTTAAAAAAGAAATAATATTCCCCGAACATCCGGTAACCTCCAGCCATATAGAATTTAACTTTTTTGCCTGTCTACTTTTGATTAGGTATATTGCTTCCG
>NZ_JBJHZX010000165.1:0-463 GCF_045310515.1 Candidatus Clostridium eludens
TCTTGGATTTTTCCAATCCATAAACATCTACATTTACAAGTATGTTAATTGCCTGCAGCTCCTTAACAATATCTTTGAAAATTTCCTTTCCTACTTTTTCCAAGCCATGTTGGAGGACAGATTTTATTACTCTGCAATTTTTCAAGTACTTTCTCCTGTTCCTGCCTTTTTTCAATTTCATCTTTTGTAAGATGGCTCCTATTTCCATTTTCTAAAATAGATTTTATAGACATGTTTTTTCTACCTGGCATTTTCATTCACCTCCAAGTTAAGTTTTTACATATATTATTACCCAAGCTTTCACTTGAAATTTTGCAAAAACCGAGAAAAATTCACAAAGATAAGGTCATGCGGTCTTTTGATGATTGTTTAAAACTTTTTTATACCCCCCTACCATGAATAAATATGCAATTTTAGTTATTAAAACTCGCATTTATTGATTACATCCCTCAATAATTCTTGG
>NZ_JBJHZX010000166.1:0-455 GCF_045310515.1 Candidatus Clostridium eludens
CTTTCAAATTCATTAATTTTTAAACACTCATCCTCAAGTATTCTGTGAAATGATTCTACATGTGCGTTTTTATTTGGCGTCTTCACTGGTATTCTCTCATGTTCAATTTTAAGTTCTTCACAGCATTCATCAAATTTATGACTTATAAACTGAGGTCCGTTGTCTGTTCTTATTACTGGCTTTTTAGAGTCTTCCTCAAACAAGTTTCTTCTTATTAAGCACTTTCTCAGTAGTGCTGTAGCATCTTTAGCCTCACAGTGTAAACCCATGTGGTAATCTATAATGCTCCTATCAAAGATATCAATTAAATTTAGTAAGTAGAAGAATTTATCTTCACCTTCTATGTAGCCATATTTTATATCCATTTCCCATAGTTGATTTGAGCCTGTTATAGTTCTGTTAACTGCAATATTTCTCTTTATTTTAGCTTTAATTATTCTCTGGTCTTTAAGTAT
>NZ_JBJHZX010000167.1:0-454 GCF_045310515.1 Candidatus Clostridium eludens
CCTGGCATAATCAACACCTCTTTCTAGAGCAATTTTTAATGCTACACTTAAAGTTTGTGCATTTCTATAAAAAATACTCCAGGTAATTGTATGGATGCCTGGAAAATAAATATAAAATATGGTGAATTGGGTATAATGGTTAATGCTCATAAGAATACTCATATTGGTTCCTTAATATCATATCAATATGTTTTAATTAATAAAAGCTCTGGAGTTGCCAGGGCTTTTATTATAAAGGCTTTCATCTGGGATTTGAGGAACAAATTTATTTCTAGTTATATTGTATGTAATTTGTAAATTTTGGATACAATATAAATACAATCGTCTCTCACAAATTCTTTTTAGCTGGCCTTTGGTCAGCTTTTTTGCTAGTAATGGTTATATTAATAACTTAAAATAAATAAACCCCTAACAAAGGACACAATATGTTTAAGGAGGACTTTTGTATATTTTC
>NZ_JBJHZX010000168.1:0-438 GCF_045310515.1 Candidatus Clostridium eludens
ACTCTTACAGGAGATGTAAGTGCAGTTAAGAATGCAGTAGAAGCTGGAGTTAATGTTTCACTTGAAAGCGGAATGTTGGTAAACAGCGAAGTTATATCCGGTCCAAGCAAAGGTTTATTACAATATCTATTATAAATCGCATGAAGTTTATAGTGTAAGTCATATAAAATTATATTAAATCAAGATAATTTATAGGATGTAATATACTCTAGAATTATAGTTTTAGCTAAAATAGAAAATAGATACTACTATATTTGTTAAGAATGCACCTTCTTATGCAGAAATAGGCTTTGGAGGATATGACATACAACATTTACAACAATGTAAATACGGTAGTATAAATATTACAACCTTTAGGGGTAAGAGAGGTGTAATGATGGATTTACTAAAAAAGATTAAGGATGCAGGTATTATAGGAGCTGGAGGAGCAGGATTCCC
>NZ_JBJHZX010000169.1:0-432 GCF_045310515.1 Candidatus Clostridium eludens
GTCATTTGGCAATAATAAGTTATTCATTGGTAATATAAACATTGCTAAATAAAAAGGTATTGTAATAAAAACAAATAGTGAAGTTATAATAGCTCTTCCTTTATAATTTTTTCTTTGAAATACATCTCCAAGGTATCCAAAAAACCCCGAAGTCAAACCACCTATTTGAAACAAGGCAAAGATATATCCTGCAGCAATAGTTGCTGTTTTTATATTGTAATGTTCATGTTGGATTTTGGAAATGTATAATGTTGGAAGCCATATTAGACTTCCAGTTGTAATATTCATAAAAAACCCCTGAAAAAACAGTAAAACATTACTACTCTTGGAGGCTATTTTATATAAATGATTAAGCTCAATGTTGTAATTATATTCATACCCTTTTTTAATAAGCTCTTTTAATTCAGGTTCTGATTCCCCTAATTCAGGTTC
>NZ_JBJHZX010000170.1:0-430 GCF_045310515.1 Candidatus Clostridium eludens
AAAGTAATGAGGAAATTAGAAAGGAATTATCCTAATCCAAAGTACTGACTGCAACCTCGCGTAATTAGCATTCATCCGGACGCAAGACCTTGCTGGTGGCTACGAAAGGAGATGCAACATTTGTGTAAGCAGAATATGATACCTTGGTCAGGCTGCAAGCTCTACGGGCAATAACACAATGTGCTTTGCAGGGGTGATCGGCAGTAACCTTCGCTAAAGTTCCATTATGATTATTTTAGCATTAGGAAATCCTTTAATAAATAATAGGTTAAAACAGTATAGATTGGGAAAGTACAAGAATCAGCAATATTGAATTGGGAGAATTCCCACTAGAAAAATTGAGATGCTTTCTTAATCTATACAAAATATAAAAAATAAATAAGTCTATAGCAGTTATTTAACTGACCATAAACTTATTATACGAGGGGTG
>NZ_JBJHZX010000171.1:0-422 GCF_045310515.1 Candidatus Clostridium eludens
CATAATTTTTCTCCGCTGCTTCATAGTCATCTCTGCTCTGTTGTAAAATTGCAAGGTTGTTTAATGTCATTGCCACATCTGATATGTAGGTTTCTGGATTTTTTTTAGCTAATTTTCTTCTTATACTTAAGGCTTCAACATAATTTTTCTCCGCTCCTTCATAGTCATCTCTGCTCTGTTGTAAAATTGCAAGGTTGTTTAATGTCATTGCCACATCTGACATGTAGGTTTCTGGATTTTTTTTAGCTAATTCTCTTCTTATACTTAAGGCTTCAACATAATTTTTCTCCGCTCCTTCATAGTCATTTCTGATATGTTGTAACTTTGCAAGGTTGTTTAATGCCATTGCCACATCTGGCATGTAGGTTTCTGGATTTTTTTTAGCTAATTCTCTTCTTATACTTAAGGCTTCAACATAATTT
>NZ_JBJHZX010000172.1:0-402 GCF_045310515.1 Candidatus Clostridium eludens
GCTCTGCAAAGACTTACAAGGCACAGACTTCATATTGTAGAATGCCTGACTAGAGAAAAGACTTACATGTTATCCAACGTATTTCTCAAGTTCAGTGAATTTGCTTTGCTACAGGGTGATGAACATCCTTTTTCCAATAAATATGGTGCTACTGCCTCTTCCATATTGACTGAGTTTCTATCTTCTGAAGATATTGCAAATATTCCACTTGAAAATCTCGTTGACTTTGTCAATAAAAAAAGTCGTAAGAGAATTTCTAATTCTCAGATGACAGCTGAAATTCTTAAGCAGGCTGCACGTAATTCATATCGCCTTGATAAATGTCTATATGAGCCTTTAACAATCTCAATTGCCTGCTCTTTTAACTGTATTCAGGCTTTTGAGAAGGAGCTTAAAGCTATT
>NZ_JBJHZX010000173.1:0-386 GCF_045310515.1 Candidatus Clostridium eludens
TATTCAAATAAGGGTCTAAATTTAAGAGAAATGAAGAATTTATTAGATTCTGTCCAAAACGAGGGGGTTAATCCGATCTAATAAAGAGTTAGACATCTATTTACCGATTACTATAGTGGATGGCTTTAAGAAATTTAATATTGATGAACTGGCTAATGAAGTGATCAGTGATCAAAAGTTTATGTTAGTAGAAGGCCCACCAGGTTGTGGTAAAACAACAATGTGTTCAAGGCTAACTACTCGTTTAGTTGAGCAAATCTGTTCAAAACGGCTTGATATTGTACCTGTATATATTTCATTGCGTGACAAAGTTGGTACTATGTCAAGAAAAAGTACAAATTAAAATGAGAAAAACCCTAAGTTATTTCCATATTTTAACTTGCTGT
>NZ_JBJHZX010000174.1:0-386 GCF_045310515.1 Candidatus Clostridium eludens
TTATAATTTAGGGAGGTTATAGACAAATGGATAACAATGGAGCACATACACCAGAAACAAAAAATGTAGGTAGTACTGATAGTTCAACAGAAAAGGTTGAAGAGCTGCAGAAGAAAATGCAGCAGGAACTTACTGATTTACATCAAAAATATAGTAAGATAAACGAGAAGGTAGAAGAGTTACAAAATGATAAACTAGATGCAAAAAATAGCATTAAAGTTATGAATAATAATTTTGGACATATTAGTAAGAATGTTGAAAATATATTATCTAAGCTTGATAATATTAATATAAAAGATAAAGATTCAAATGATGATCATATTATAGATGATAGAATTGACATTTCAATGAAAAAAATAATATTTAATCCTTTAAGAAAGCTGGTA
>NZ_JBJHZX010000175.1:0-382 GCF_045310515.1 Candidatus Clostridium eludens
AGCAATTTGGTAATATGTCAAGAAGAAGATGAAAAGAAAATGAAATTATTTTAAGCAAAAAGGGTAACTTTAACAAGCATATGTTAGAATGAGAACATATGTTCGAAATAAATTATATTTATTTATCTACCCTATTTGAAGAGTAGAGTTGATTTTTAGCCAGCAATCCAAAAATCAAACGAATCAATTTACGAGAAGTTAGTGCGAGTGCTCGTTTATGCTGATGTGTAGTTACTTCAGCAAATTTCTTCTTATAGAACTCTTGATATTCAGGAATATGTCGTACGATACTTCCAGCAGCTTCTATCAGATAATAACGCAAATAACGGTTACCTGCTTTGTTCATTGGTGTATTTTCAGCTTTGAAACCGCCAGATTGATT
>NZ_JBJHZX010000176.1:0-377 GCF_045310515.1 Candidatus Clostridium eludens
GCATCAATAATTGTTAATGCATCTTTTTCAGCAAATCTTTTTCCATTATTTCTGAGAAAAGTAATCAACTTACCTGATCCATCACTTCCTATATCCATTTGTGCCCTGGAAATTATACCTTTATCCGATCTTGTAATAAATGTCTCAGCTGCCTTATCTTCTACCAGTTTAATCGCTTTTTCAGGACATATTAAAGTACATGCCCCACAACCTTCACAGGAAAAAGTATCTACAACACAATCTTTTATGGCATTAAATTTACACATAACTTCACATTTTCCACATTTAGTACAAAAATATTTGTTTATAACTGCTTTTTTACCACCGTAAAAGTCTCTTTTTTCTATATCTACACCTTCATAAAAAAGATATAAATT
>NZ_JBJHZX010000177.1:0-377 GCF_045310515.1 Candidatus Clostridium eludens
ATGGTTTGATAATTCCTTGATTCCATTTTGTGTTATTAATTTTTCTTTTGCTATTTTTTAGCCCTCCTTATAAAAAACAGATTTCTATTATTTATTGTACTATTTTTTTCCTTAGCTTGATGGCTATGTGGTGACATCCCTTTTACCAGGGCTATCTTATACGTAGCCCTAGCAACATAAAACAATATTGCAGTTTGATTTGAGATTTGCAATAGTAGCAATTGTTTGTATGGTAGCTCCTATAATTGTATCTATATTTAGGGGGGGATTTTGGTGTGGATTACAACTGAACATTATAGATAATATTTAAAGTATAATGAAAAAGTTGTATTTTAGCAAAAATGATAAATACGAGGGATTTAATATTTTAATGCAAA
>NZ_JBJHZX010000178.1:0-369 GCF_045310515.1 Candidatus Clostridium eludens
GTGTGCGAGTAGCACAGCCAGTAACATGCCCTTATAGGGCTGAGCAAACCACCCGTTTTACGGGTGGTGATGATTTAATCCCCACTGATATCTATAGTTGTTATAGTAGAGCATATACTCGTCTATTTCTTGTTTAAGCGCACCTAAGGATTGGCAAGATTTTATGAGAGCTTCATCTTTAAGGTTACCGAAAAAAGACTCCTGTGGAGCATTATCCCAGCAGTTACCTAGTCTAGACATAGACTGGTTTAACTTATAGCTTTTAACTAAGTTCTGAAAGACAGGACTTGTGTAATCGATTAAGAAAAAGGGATTGCTCCCTTTCCCTCATCTAAGAACCGTACGTGAGAGTTTCCCTCTCATACGGCT
>NZ_JBJHZX010000179.1:0-367 GCF_045310515.1 Candidatus Clostridium eludens
TAGTTCTAGAATAAAAATAGTACAAGATAAATTGAGAAAGTTCCCAATAAAGATTAAAATGAAAGTAAGATATGGGGGAACTTAATCATGAAAAAACAACATGACAAACAGTTTAAAGAAGATGCTATAAAATATTATATGGATCACAAGGAACTTGGGATAAGAGGCTGTGCTCAAAATCTGGACATAGGGGGTAGTACTTTGTCAAAATGGATTAGAGATTCTAAAAGCGAGAATGGTATTCAGGTTCGTGGATCAGGTAATTATTCTAGTGATGAACAAAAAGAGATTGCACGATTAAAACGTGAACTTCGCGATACAAAGGATGCTCTAGATGTATTAAAAAAAGCCATAAGCATTCTGGGAA
>NZ_JBJHZX010000180.1:0-364 GCF_045310515.1 Candidatus Clostridium eludens
TTAAAATAGAATTTTGAGGAGGAAGTAACTTGAATATAGCAGTATTAAGTGGAAAAGGAGGTACGGGGAAAACTACAGTGTCTACCAATCTTGCTCTTGCCTTAAGGGCCAATTATGTAGATTGTGATGTAGAAGAACCAAATGGATTTTTATTTCTAAAACCGTATATTGAAAAGACAGAACAGGTTAAAGTAGAATATCCATGTATAGATGATGAAAAATGTATTTCCTGTGGTTCCTGCGTGGAAGTCTGTCAATTTAATGCCCTTGCAAAGGTTAAAGAGGATATTATATTATTTCAAAAACTATGTCACAGTTGTGGGGCCTGTAAAATTGTGTGCAAGCAGGAGGCATTGAGTTATAG
>NZ_JBJHZX010000181.1:0-357 GCF_045310515.1 Candidatus Clostridium eludens
TTTTTCTTTTTCCTACTCATAGCTATAAGCTTTCCGGAACCACAGGTAAAACCTGTGGTATTCTAAAATAAAAAAAATGGGTAAAAACCTTAAATTTTACCCACCCTAAGCCAATTATATCCAAAAACAAGTACCATAAAGGTTATTTTAGAATTGTTTTGGTACTTTGATTTTGGTAATAGTTTTAGAACTGAAATTTATTTATAAATCGGCTATTTTAAAGGCTTTAAAAACAGTGCCAATAAAGATCGTTTATGGGATTTGTTGATTTTGTTGGCTACACTCCAATTAATATTGATACATCAATCAGAAGAAAATGCAGGCTTCTTCATCACTGATTACACTGCCAATAATAAA
>NZ_JBJHZX010000182.1:0-356 GCF_045310515.1 Candidatus Clostridium eludens
CATGCCTTAAATGAGCTTGTAGAGCTTAATAAAGGCTTAGTATATAAACTTGCCAATAGGTTCTATACCGAAAAAACTAATTCTATAGATAAAGAGGATTTGGAGCAGGAAGGGTTTATTGGACTAATTGCTGCAGCAGATAAATATAAGTTTGATATTGAAAGACCATGCAAATTTAGTACTTATGCTGTTTACTGGATATATCAAAAGATAAGTGGGTTTATAAAAACTAAAAATACCAATGAAGAAACAAGTCTTAATACTCCTGCTTCCGGTGAGGAGGATATTGAGCTTATGGACTGTATAGAAGGTGTAGACTATAGTTTTGAGAACGTTGAGGAAAAAATATATAATCA
>NZ_JBJHZX010000183.1:0-349 GCF_045310515.1 Candidatus Clostridium eludens
ATACTTATAATTTCATAAACTGGAGCACAATCACTTTTAATATTGCTTTTTATATCTATATGATATCTTTCAAGGGCAATAGTAGTACCATGTTCTCCTATATTCCCACTTACAATTATTTTATCTCCAGGTTCAATATTATTTATTTTATAATTGTTTTCAATAATACCTACTCCAGAAGTATTTATAAACAATCCATCTATGCAGCCTTTTCCAACAACTTTAGTATCCCCGGTTACAACTTTAATCTTTGAAACTTCACATTGCAGGGCCATTTCTTTAACTATTAAATCAAGAGTTTCAATTGGAAAACCTTCTTCTATTATAAATCCTGCACTTAAATATAAGG
>NZ_JBJHZX010000184.1:0-348 GCF_045310515.1 Candidatus Clostridium eludens
TGTTGCTCCTGTTGTTCCAGTTGCTCCTGTTGCTCCGGTTTCTCCTGTTGCTCCGGTTTCACCTGTTGCTCCTGTTGGACCCGTTGCTCCTGTTGCTCCTGTTGCTCCTGTTGCTCCTGTTGGACCTGTTGCTCCGGTGTCTCCTGTTGCTCCTGTTGCTCCAGTTGGGCCTGTTGCTCCGGTATCTCCTGTTGCCCCAGTTGCTCCTGTTGCTCCGGTGTCCCCAGTTGCTCCGGTTGCTCCGGTTTCTCCTGTTGCTCCTGTTGCTCCTGTTGCTCCTGTTGCTCCTGTCGCTCCCGTTGCTCCAGTTGCTCCTGTTGCCCCGGTTTCTCCGGTTGGGCCTGTTGC
>NZ_JBJHZX010000185.1:0-346 GCF_045310515.1 Candidatus Clostridium eludens
GTTATCTTATTTACAGCTCCTGATTTAACCATGAAAGGATCTGTTACTATAAGAGCTTTTTTTCCTGCCAAATTATTTAAATAATCTATGGAACCTGAATCACAACATATGATAAGTCCCTCATTTTGTTCTTTTAAATTATTAAGGTATTCTACTGAACCTTCATCAAAGCATACAGTAGGTTTAATGCTAAATGTACTCATAAAAACCCTTCTTTCCTAACATTTAGTTATAATTTTATTTATTTTTCTATCCAGCCCTGCTTATAGATTAAAGATTTAATTTAGCCATTATAGCTTTTACTATAGCCTGTACATCTTCATTATCTTCTGGTTCTGCTGGTGCA
>NZ_JBJHZX010000186.1:0-346 GCF_045310515.1 Candidatus Clostridium eludens
CGATTTGACTAATTAACTTTGTAACTCTATCCTCACTATAGTAAGAGAAATTTCTATAACATATTAATATTTAACTAGTATTAACTTCAATTTAAAGCTTGTTAACTATTTTCATACTTTCTCTAACTTGAATCCTTTAAAACAAGAAAATTCATTATCACTTATAACTTTAATCTAAACAAATAACTAAAATTACTGACTTAGAACTTTTTTAAATAGCTTCAATCTAAGACCTGGACTTAAAAATTAATTTAATCATACATTTGGATCAATCTACTGTTTTGGTGGACTCACCTCGCTTCTTTTATATTTACTTTCAGTTTGAAAATAGCTATTTTAAAAACTA
>NZ_JBJHZX010000187.1:0-343 GCF_045310515.1 Candidatus Clostridium eludens
ATACTCTTCTATGACTTTTTTATTCCTTCCTACAGTATCAACATAGTACCCTTTACACCAAAACTGTCTATTTCCATATTTATATTTTAAATTTGCATGTCTGTCAAAAATCATAAGTGAGCTTTTTCCTTTAAGATATCCCATAAACTGCGATACACTTAATTTAGGTGGTATACTTATAAGCATATGTATATGATCTTTACATGCATTAGCCTCAATAATTTTAACTCCTT
The DNA here is from genome assembly GCF_045310515.1 of Candidatus Clostridium eludens. NCBI lineage: Bacteria > Bacillati > Bacillota > Clostridia > Eubacteriales > Clostridiaceae > Clostridium > Candidatus Clostridium eludens. The sequence continues at coordinate 234 of NZ_JBJHZX010000187.1, forward strand.
TTTGTTCACATAGTTTCCTTAAGATTACACCTATATCTGCTTTTATCTTTCCATATATTATTTGTCTCCTATACTTTGGTGCAAAAACTATATGATATTTACAATTCCAC
>NZ_JBJHZX010000188.1:0-337 GCF_045310515.1 Candidatus Clostridium eludens
TATTGAGAACCCCGCCAGGGTTCAATATGAATTCTGCCAACTCTTGCAAAATCAGCAATAACAAAAGAGTCGATGCTATCATTTTTATCAAGAGAATTGAAGGAATCTTTGTAGTTAGCAACTTCCTTAGGGTTTAAGCAGTAAACATAAGGCTTGTAAGGCATGAGACCTTCACTTGAAGATAAAAAATTAGCTATATGTACTCCGTAAAAGGAAGTAGATTCTAAGCCGATTATTACAGTTTTAAAAGTGCAGTTTTCTAATACCTTAACAAGCATAGTTTCTAGTTGCTCTGCACCAAATTGTGTATTAGGAACAGATTTCATTTTAATCAAGA
>NZ_JBJHZX010000189.1:0-337 GCF_045310515.1 Candidatus Clostridium eludens
ATATTATAGATGATAGAATTGACATTTCAATGAAAAAAATAATATTTAATCCTTTAAGAAAGCTGGTAGTAGGGACTGTAGCCTCAGTTCTTGCAGTAACGGATAAAGTAACTGAGCTGAGCTGTGGAACTAGAGAAAAATTAGAAGATATAGTAGCAGAAGTACAGTATGAACGTAGGAAAAAACACATAGCTAACATGAATGAACCTGAAAGTGTAAAATGATTAATGTTTTAAGTTTCAATTTGACGTATACAAAACATAGTTATATTTATATGGTGTTTTTATAGGCAAAATAATTAATGAACTAAAATATTGTTAATAAGGGGTTACTATAT
>NZ_JBJHZX010000190.1:0-333 GCF_045310515.1 Candidatus Clostridium eludens
TGTTGTAATTATTGAGAAAGCTGTAACTTCTGAACCTGTACCACTTGTAGTTGGTACTGCTATAAATAATGGTTTTGCATATCCTGAAGTATCGCCTTTGTTCTTTAATATCTTTAAACAAAATGCCATTATACTCTTTGTTGCGTCGATGGATGAACCTCCGCCTAGTGCAATTATTGCATCTGGTCTGAAAGCCATCATACGGCCTACTCCGTTTGCAACTATGTCAACTGGTGGATCTGGTACTATTTCTGCGAATATTTCATATTCTACATTAATTCTCTTGAATATATCTGTTATCTTATTTACAGCTCCTGATTTAACCATGAAAGG
>NZ_JBJHZX010000191.1:0-332 GCF_045310515.1 Candidatus Clostridium eludens
AAAAAATACTTTCAATTAATTCATTTGTGTGTTTTCCACCATGACCATGAACTAATTTAATAGCTTCATTCATTATTCTTTATACCCCCCATATTTATAATAAATAGAACAAGACCCTCCTGAAGACACCATACAGGGCCCAACTGGAGACTCTGGAATACATTCTCCACCAAAAAACTCACAATCATAAGGAAGCTTTTTCCCTAATATGATTTCACTGCATATACAATCACTTTTATTTTTTTCTTCTATTGTCAATTTAAATTTATTTACAGCATCAAATTCTTCATATTTTCTATTTAAATACAAACCCGATTTTTCAATTTTGCCAA
>NZ_JBJHZX010000192.1:0-329 GCF_045310515.1 Candidatus Clostridium eludens
GCATCCTTTGTATCGCGAAGTTCACGTTTTAATCGTGCAATCTCTTTTTGTTCATCACTAGAATAATTACCTGATCCGCGAACCTGAATACCATTCTCACTTTTAGAATCTCTAATCCATTTTGACAAAGTACTACCCCCTATGTCCAGGTTTTGAGCACAGCCTCTTATTCCAAGTTCCTTGTGATCCATATAATATTTTACAGCATCTTCTTTAAATTGTTTGTCATGTTGTTTTTTCATGATTAAGTTCCCCCATATCTTACTTTTATTTTAATCTTTATTCGGAACTTTCTCAATTTATCTTGTACTATTTTTATTCTAGCACCA
>NZ_JBJHZX010000193.1:0-326 GCF_045310515.1 Candidatus Clostridium eludens
TTCGCTCGACTTGCATGTGTTAGGCACGCCGCCAGCGTTCGTCCTGAGCCAGGATCAAACTCTTAATTTAAAAGTTTTATTGACTCTGTTGAAAATTACTATTAACTTCGCCCAGCTTCGTCAAATGCTTCATTGCGGTGCTCAATTACACTAGTAAGTTCCGCTCCTCATTCAGCCTTTTCCTCGCTGTACTCGCTACTAGTAATTTTAGTATACTTCTTTCAGTAAAGTACTGAGTAAATATACTTAATTACGAAATTACTTTCTTTACTGCTTTCGCAGCTCAAAAGAATTGCTGGTTTATTCTTATAAATAAGTTTACCTAT
>NZ_JBJHZX010000194.1:0-323 GCF_045310515.1 Candidatus Clostridium eludens
TATGAAAATAAGAGAAATTCTAAAAGAAAAGTACAGGGATATTAAAAAACTAAATGAGGATAAATCAGGGAGAGGTGAAAACCTCTCCTTTTCTGATATAGAGAAACTTATGAGTCATAGGAGCTATAAGAGAATTAAGGGTGTTGTTAGGCAGATAAAATAGAGTGCCAGGATTTAAAGTTATATTTCCTTAAAGCACATGAAGTGCAGGTATTAGAATCGTCGTGTATAGAACCTTCTATAACAAATAAAATTCAGTATAAGAATTATTTGAAAAAGTGTAACAAGGTATCCAGACTTAAAAATGAAATATCCAGTATTAA
>NZ_JBJHZX010000195.1:0-320 GCF_045310515.1 Candidatus Clostridium eludens
TAGGAGAACCTGCGGCTGGATCACCTCCTTTCTAAGGAGTCGAGAGGCAGGGTATAACTTGCCTTAAAAGCTGGAATTGAAGATAAGTAAGTTACCACTTATTCTGTTTAATTTTGAGGGATCATGAGTCAGTTGACAATTAAGAATTGACAATTGACAGTTAGATTCCTTTTTCAATTGAGCAGTGTGAATTGTACACTGTGAATTGAAAGAATTTTGTCCTTTGAAAATTGCACAGTAAATAAAAGAAGTAAAGCTAGGGTTAGAAATAACCATTGTAGAAGTATAAATAAATTTTATACTTACTAGCAGATTTTATA
>NZ_JBJHZX010000196.1:0-313 GCF_045310515.1 Candidatus Clostridium eludens
TTTTCAAACTCCATTCCCTTCACTCCATGAATAGTACTTAATATAACTGCATTCTCTTCATCTAAATTTTTATTTAAAGATTCTTCTGTATTTTTAATATGTTCTAAAAATAAATCAATACTACTGAAATCCTCACATGCCTCTTTAAATTCATGTATAATATGTTTAAATTCTTCCATGTCTGTATTCAACTTTTTACAGTACATATGTAAATAATCCATATATTCTAATTTATATAGTATAAATTCTATTCTTTTTTCTGCTTTCATTTTATTTAACTTTTTTATATTGCCTTGAAGTCTATCTATAGCTT
>NZ_JBJHZX010000197.1:0-302 GCF_045310515.1 Candidatus Clostridium eludens
AATTTTTTAAAAATATAAACTTGTCAAAAAAGCGCTTGACTTTTCTTAGCAGGTTTTTATGGCAAAAAGAAGAGAAAAAATGAGAAAATTATAGCAATGTATGCTAAGGACTTACCACACGCCAGGCAACGTTGCAGGCGTGCAAGAAGTGGACAAACCCTTTAATGTTGTTTATTTTTTAATCAAGTGATTCTTAGGTTCAGATGGAGTTTGCTTATAAGGATAACTCTCTCCAGCTGAACCTTATTAACAGTATTCTTAGTGTCTTTAGCACTTAGAATACGTTATCCTTTAGGAGAAGA
>NZ_JBJHZX010000198.1:0-302 GCF_045310515.1 Candidatus Clostridium eludens
TGTGTCCAATTCTATAAAAGAGCTTATAGAAAAAGGTAAGTATCAGTATAAAAATATAGCTGTGCTATACAGGACTAGTATAGAATCCAGAAGTTTAATAGATAACCTTTTAAAATACAATATAAAATTTAAACTCTTAGATGGACAGTATAATTTTTATAATCATTTTATTTGCAGAGATTTAATAGCGTATCTCAAATTAGCTGTAGATATGTGCCATAAGGACAGCTTTATAAGAATAGTAAATAAGCCTTTTAGGTACATAGGAAAAATGAATATAGAAAAAGTGAGAAATAATGGGA
>NZ_JBJHZX010000199.1:0-298 GCF_045310515.1 Candidatus Clostridium eludens
GTAAATTTAAACCAAGAGATGTTGTAATGAACAAGCAATTCCCTATGGATTTAAAAGAAAGAGAAGTTAGTGTAAGTCTAGAGAGTAATTTAAATGAATATGGAGAAGCTGCTGAAGCATATAAAAAAGGACACTTTGACAAAAATATTGACGCTTGTGGACTATGTTGTCCGGGACCTCTAATGCGTGTTAATAGCGATATACAGGATATGGGGGAAGGTGAAATCTTAAAAGTTACAGCATCGGATCAAGGATTTTATGAGGATATAAAATCTTGGTGTGAAAGAACCCACAATGA
>NZ_JBJHZX010000200.1:0-296 GCF_045310515.1 Candidatus Clostridium eludens
AGTCCAAGTACTCCTTGTTTTCTATATGCAGCACGCCATCTTTTACCTGATGATTTTACACGTTCCATTCCTAAAATACTTATATCAAAACCACATTCTTCAAATATTTGTCTCGGAAACTTTCCTTTTTCATTCTCACTTACAAAAATATGCTTAAATTCATCGGTATAAGTAATTCCTTTCTCACTTACGTGCTTAACATAGGTATTGTTTGACAGTATTTCAATTTCTTCTTCTGAAAATATCTTATTACTCATCTTATCCACTCCTACTTTATCTGTTTCATTATAATAAAA
>NZ_JBJHZX010000201.1:0-295 GCF_045310515.1 Candidatus Clostridium eludens
CATAATTTTTCTCCGCTGCTTCATAGTCATCTCTGCTCTGTTGTAAAATTGCAAGGTTGTTTAATGTCATTGCCACACCTGGCATGTAGGTTTCTGGATTTTTTTTAGCTAATTCTCTTCTTATACTTAAGGCTTCAACATAATTCTTCTCCGCTCCTTCATAGTCATTTCTGATATATTGTAAAACTGCAAAGCCGTTTAATGTCATTGCCACATCCGGCATGTAGGTTTCTGGATTTTTTTTAGCTAATTCTCTTCTTATACTTAAGGCTTCAACATAATTTTTCTCCGCTGC
>NZ_JBJHZX010000202.1:0-294 GCF_045310515.1 Candidatus Clostridium eludens
ATAACTGCTTTTTTACCACCGTAAAAGTCTCTTTTTTCTATATCTACACCTTCATAAAAAAGATATAAATTAGGGGCATCTACATCACAATCTATTTTTACCACGTTTTTAGCAAGTTCTGATAGTGCTATTGCAATTGTAGTCTTCCCGGTGCCCCCTTTCCCACTTAGTACCACTAATTCCACCTTAGCACCCCCAATGTATTTTCTGCCATATGATCAAATAGTTTTTTATATTCAGTATTATTATATAGAATATCTCCCCTGGAATAGATCTCAGCTATATTTTTACTAT
>NZ_JBJHZX010000203.1:0-290 GCF_045310515.1 Candidatus Clostridium eludens
CAACCTTTCTTGCTATTTTTTAGCCCTTCTTATAAAAAACAGATTTCTATTATTTATTGTACTATTTTTTATAAATGTGGACTATTTTTTTCCTTAGCTTGATGGTCATGTGGCGATACCCCTTATAGATATATTTGATTTACAGGACATTTCAAATGTTTTAATGAAAATATACTATATAGAACATTAAACGACGTTATAAATGATCTAAAAGCTATTAAGGGGGATATAGAACTTAAGGAGGATTAGTAAATGTCAAAGGCAAAAATAACAATAACAGGTCTACAAAA
>NZ_JBJHZX010000204.1:0-290 GCF_045310515.1 Candidatus Clostridium eludens
CATCCCCTCTTTCTTTATAATCTCATCTGCAATTACAATTTGTCCAAATGAAATTCCACCGTCATTTATAGGTGTTTTGGAATTAAAAAAAACTTCTAATCCTGCCTTTTTAAGTTCATTGTAGATGGATTTAAGTAAATGTTCATTTTCAAACACTCCTCCACTTAAAACGACTTTATATATTTTATATAGTTTTGATAATTTAAAGACTAAATCACAGGTAAGTTTTGAAATTGTATTATGAAATTTAGCAGATATTGTACTTTTTTTAACGCTATTATTAATGTCAA
>NZ_JBJHZX010000205.1:0-284 GCF_045310515.1 Candidatus Clostridium eludens
GGATAATGCCTGTATTGAATCTTTCCATGCAATTATTAAACGTGAATGGATAAATCGTTTTAGAATTAAAAATTACCGTCATGCTTATATTCTTGTATTTGAGTACATTGAAACATTTTATAATACCATAAGAATTCATAGTCATTGTAATTATATGTCACCAAATGAATTTGAAAAAGCATATGAAAAATTCAAAAGGATCAGTATGTCCACGGCAAGTTAAAATATGGGAATATCTTGGGATTTTCTCATTTTAATTTGTACTTTTTCTTGACATAGTACCA
>NZ_JBJHZX010000206.1:0-282 GCF_045310515.1 Candidatus Clostridium eludens
TGAGCCTGTTATAGTTCTGTTAACTGCAATATTTCTCTTTATTTTAGCTTTAATTATTCTCTGGTCTTTAAGTATTCCAAGCTCCTTGCAAAGCCGATAAACCTTCTTGTGATTAATCACAAGATTATAATATTTTCTTATATGGTAAGTTATTTTTCTATATCCATAGTTAATAGCATCTCCGTCAATGGCCTCCAAAATAAATTCCTTAATCTGATCATCGCATACTTTCTCACCATCTCCGTTTACACTGTATCCTTTTGGCTTTCCACCTTTAGGTCT
>NZ_JBJHZX010000207.1:0-274 GCF_045310515.1 Candidatus Clostridium eludens
GTATTTTCAGCTTTGAAACCGCCAGATTGATTTTCTTTCCATACGATGCCAGCGTATTTAGCAATGGCATTATTATTAGGGAATGCATGAACACTACCTAATTCTGAAAGAATACCACTAGAGTAAACAGGACCGAAACCAGGGATTGACATTAAAATTTGGTATTCCACAGGGTTCATTCCCATAACAGCTTTTTCAATAGCACTGTTAATAGCTTTAAGCTCCTTCTCAAAAGCCTGAATACAGTTAAAAGAGCAGGCAATTGAGATTGTTA
>NZ_JBJHZX010000208.1:0-272 GCF_045310515.1 Candidatus Clostridium eludens
CTGGATATTTCATTTTTAAGTCTGGATACCTTGTTACACTTTTTCAAATAATTCTTATACTGAATTTTATTATTCCTATCAGGTTCTATACACTCGTCTTCCAGCATCTTTATTTCATGCAGTTTCCGGAAATACAACTTTAAATCCTCGCGTTCTATCTTATCTTTTATCATGGTAGAACCTCCCTTTATTTTTAAAGTCATGACCACCCCTAAAAGAGGTGGCTTGCTCAGCCCTATAAGGGCGTAATACTTCCAGCGCCTAAATGACGC
>NZ_JBJHZX010000209.1:0-270 GCF_045310515.1 Candidatus Clostridium eludens
TTATGTTAATATGATATTTTTGGGAATTAATTTAATTTAGCTTTTAATAGGATTTTTAGTAGTAGCAATTGATAAAGCTGATCTAAGCTCTATTTTTATTTTTTGTACAATACTGGAGTGAATATAGAAATTTATAACACATCTTCCTGACGCATTATTTTAGAAAGTAAGAGTAACAAAAGCCTGTACCTTGATGTAAAATGGAACCTATATAATAGACACTTTAAAAAAGACTATTTATATAGGTTCTTTTCTTGTACAATAAAGCAG
>NZ_JBJHZX010000210.1:0-270 GCF_045310515.1 Candidatus Clostridium eludens
ATATTTGTCAGCAAAATTCATGGTTTCTATGGCCCAATGAATACTATGACTTGATTCCTCTCTTTTTTGAATATACAGTTCTTCTGCCTTCCTTGCTCCCCAGGGTGATTTTCTCATTTTTTCAAGGGCTGTACATTCAATATTATTAATCGTAACTTTAGTAACATTATGCATCTCCCCAAGCTGCTGACAGGTCATACACTTACAATTATCCCAGCCATACCTTAATTTCAATATTTCTCTTTCTCTCAAAGTATTATATTTATTCAT
>NZ_JBJHZX010000211.1:0-268 GCF_045310515.1 Candidatus Clostridium eludens
ATTTTTTCTAATACCTGTATGAAATTATATTTTATTTCTGACTCAATTAACCTATTAACCAATGATGGTTTAATTGACGACAAATTCCATATTAGTCTCCACAATTCTTTAACATTTCTAGTAATTGGACCATAGGATTTACCTATGTTTTTCAGAAGTTTTCCTCCTAATGAAAACCCATCTATAATATGAATTTTAACATCACTATGATCCTTGAATTTTTCACATAAAGACTCAGTTATACTTTTATGTCCATGTCCTGTAAACT
>NZ_JBJHZX010000212.1:0-267 GCF_045310515.1 Candidatus Clostridium eludens
GCTCCTGTTGCTCCAGTTGAACCTGTTGCTCCTGTTGCTCCCGTTGCTCCTGTGTCTCCCGTTACTCCGGTTGCTCCGGTTACTCCCGTTGCTCCCGTTGCTCCTGTTGGGCCCGTTGCTCCTGTTGCTCCGGTGTCTCCTGTTGCTCCGGTTGCTCCGGTTGCCCCAGTTGGGCCTGTTGCTCCGGTATCTCCAGTTGCTCCTGTATCTCCAGTTGCTCCGGTTGGACCCGTTGCTCCTGTTGCTCCTGTATCTCCAGTTGCTCCT
>NZ_JBJHZX010000213.1:0-264 GCF_045310515.1 Candidatus Clostridium eludens
TCTTATATTAACTAAAGGTATGTTTACAGCTCCTTCCATACGGCCATTACTACATTCCAATTCAGTTCTTACATCAACAATCTGAGTTTTATTTTTATCTCTATTATCTATATCTCCTGGAAGTATTATTTCATCTTTGCCTGTTAAAACATTTTCTGCAATAAATCCAGCCATATTTACAGGATCCTTAGCTGAAGAATAAGGTGGGGCATATGCAAGTTCCAGCTCTGTTAAATCATAAATTGTACCACCAAGCCTCATAGT
>NZ_JBJHZX010000214.1:0-255 GCF_045310515.1 Candidatus Clostridium eludens
TCAAAAACTATGTCACAGTTGTGGGGCCTGTAAAATTGTGTGCAAGCAGGAGGCATTGAGTTATAGGTATAGGGAGACTGGTAGAATAGAAAAAGGTTATGCACAAAATATAAAGTGTATAAGGGGAGTGCTTAATGTAGGAGAACCTATGGCAGTACCCGTAATAAAGCAGCTTTTGGAAAATGTGCCAGAAGGAGTAAATATAATTGACTGCAGCCCTGGTACATCCTGTAATGTGGTAAACACCATAAAATA
>NZ_JBJHZX010000215.1:0-255 GCF_045310515.1 Candidatus Clostridium eludens
TACAGTTCTTTTGCCTTCCTTGCTCCCCAGGGTGATTTTCTCATTTTTTCAAGGGCTGTACGTTCAATATTATTAATGGTAACCTTAGTAACATTATGCATCTCCCCAAGTTGCTGACAGGTCATATATTTACAATTATCCCAGCCATACCTTAATTTCAATATTTCCCTTTCTCTCGAAGTATTATATTTATTCATGGTTTCTTCAAGTTCCTTATGTAACTGCTGATTATATATTTTTTCCTCAACGTTCTCA
>NZ_JBJHZX010000216.1:0-253 GCF_045310515.1 Candidatus Clostridium eludens
AAAAGCAGAGAACCAAAAATTTTTAATTTTGTGTGAATCGCTTTCACAGAGTGCGATGGGGGTGTTAGCAATGGTAGTGATCGGATAAAATTTTAATTAAATAATTCGCCATTAAAAGCTTTTTGCATCAAAGAATTAAAGTTATCTTCTAATTCTTTTAAACTCTTTTGCATTTCAAATTTCAATTTGTCGACTTGATTGACAAAGTTGGCAAATTCGTTTTGGAGTTCTATTGGTGGCACTGGAATCTCTA
>NZ_JBJHZX010000217.1:0-252 GCF_045310515.1 Candidatus Clostridium eludens
TACCAGCTTTCTTAAAGGATTAAATATTATTTTTTTCATTGAAATGTCAATTCTATCATCTATAATATGATCATCATATGTACAAATTTATTATGTACATATTTTTTTTTAAAATACATGAACGAGGTAATTTTACCCATAGCATATACTCTCAAGAATTCATAACTTTATATAGTTGGAAATATATGAATTATCCTAAACATTTTACAGGCATAGATTAATATAATAAATGGCATTATATATAGTATAGTA
>NZ_JBJHZX010000218.1:0-252 GCF_045310515.1 Candidatus Clostridium eludens
TAGATAGTAATCTTCCAGAAGAAGATATACAGAAAATAATAAATATAATGAAAACTCATTCAGAGGTTAAAAGTTACATAGACTCCGTACTAGAATGAGTGGAGCTAAAAGAGAAATTGATATTCATCTTCAACTTAGTAACCAAATTGCCTTAGATAAGGCCCATGAAATTACCAATAGTATTGAAAATGAAATTAAATCTGTATTTCCAAACTCCTATAGTGTAGTTCATATAGAACCAAAAAGATGAAG
>NZ_JBJHZX010000219.1:0-250 GCF_045310515.1 Candidatus Clostridium eludens
AACTATGGGTAGATGGATTAATAAAGCCATGAATAAAATTAACACTGTTATGGGTGATTTAAGTGACTAATGAGGAGTTGGTGAAATTATATCAAGTTGGGAATAAACATGCCATAAATGAGCTTGTAGAGTTTAATAAAGGCTTAGTATATAAACTTGCCAATAGGTTCTACACCGAAAAAACCAATTCTATAGATAAAGAGGATTTGGAGCAGGAAGGGTTTATTGGATTAATTGCTGCAGCAGATAA
>NZ_JBJHZX010000220.1:0-249 GCF_045310515.1 Candidatus Clostridium eludens
AATTATTGGCGTTATGAGTGGCAAAGGTGGAGTAGGAAAATCATCAATTTCTGTCCTTATAGCTAAACAGTTAAAAAGATTAGGATACAGTGTAGGAATTTTGGATGCAGATGTAACAGGGCCAAGTGTTCCTAACTTAATGGGGTTAAAAGGTAAAAAGGCTGAAACCACAGAAGAATTTATATTACCTGTGGATACGCAAGATGGAATAAAAGCCATATCATTAAACTTACTTTTAGAAGATGAAAA
>NZ_JBJHZX010000221.1:0-244 GCF_045310515.1 Candidatus Clostridium eludens
ATATAGTAACCCCTTATTAACAATATTTTAGTTCATTAATTATTTTGCCTATAAAAACACCATATAAATATAACTATATTTTGTATACGTCAAATTGAAACTTAAAACATTAATCATTTTACACCTTCAGGCTCATTCATACTAGCCAAGTGTTTTTTCCTACGTTCATACTGTACTTCTGCCACTATATCTTCTAATCCTTCTTTAGCTCCACAGGTTAATTCAGTTACTTTATCTGTTACTG
>NZ_JBJHZX010000222.1:0-244 GCF_045310515.1 Candidatus Clostridium eludens
TAGTGATTGGGGTGAAGTCGTAACAAGGTAGCCGTAGGAGAACCTGCGGCTGGATCACCTCCTTTCTAAGGAGTCGAAAGGCAGGGTATAACTTGCCTTAAAAGCTGGAATTGAAGATAAATAAGTTACCACTTATTCTGTTTAATTTTGAGGGATTATTCCTTCAAATGGGCTTATAGCTCAGCTGGTTAGAGCGCACGCCTGATAAGCGTGAGGTCGATGGTTCGAGTCCATTTAAGCCCAC
>NZ_JBJHZX010000223.1:0-240 GCF_045310515.1 Candidatus Clostridium eludens
TCCAATCTCATAAAAGAATTAAGCTATCCTATTTTAGCTAGTGTCGATGAACTAAATAGTATATTGTAAATATTCAGCTCAACCCTCAATAGACTAGCTCAGCGGGAACATCTCCTGATAAAATAGGTTCTCAAATAGTATTAATTAAGAATGGTTTTCAATTTGTTGGACGTTATAATAAATATATTTATAAAAATGGAAAAAGGTGTGATAGTATATATTTTGAAAGAATCTTGATTG
>NZ_JBJHZX010000224.1:0-240 GCF_045310515.1 Candidatus Clostridium eludens
GATGCACTTAAAATCGCAGAAGAAAATAAAAGTTTTGAAGTAGTTTTCCTAGCAGTTGGTTTTGAAACTACTGTTCCATTAATCGGACTCACTGTAAAAAAGGCAAAAGAAAATAATATTAATAATTTTTCTATTTTGAGCAGTTTAAAGGTTATGAAGCCAGTTTTACATAAAATATTAAAGGATGAAAATTGTAAAATTCAAGGAATTATATGTCCGGGGCATGTGGCAGTTATAACA
>NZ_JBJHZX010000225.1:0-239 GCF_045310515.1 Candidatus Clostridium eludens
AAGAATGCAGTAGAAGCTGGAGTTAACGTTTCACTTGAAACTGGAATGTTAGTTAACAGTGAAGTTGTATCCGGTCCGAACAAAGATTTACTACCACATTTGTTATAGAATATGAAAGAATAATATAAGTAGAGTAGTATAGTATTACAACACTTTAGGGTTAAGAGAGGTGTAATGATGGATTTACTAAAAAAGATTAAGGATGCAGGTATTATAGGAGCTGGAGGAGCAGGATTTCC
>NZ_JBJHZX010000226.1:0-239 GCF_045310515.1 Candidatus Clostridium eludens
TGTTTAAAAGTTCAATGGCTGCATCTATATAACCTTCCGATGTAACACAAACTGGGCATCCTGGCCCTGATACTAAACTTACCTTTGGATAAAGTAATTTCCTTATGCCCATTTTTGCTATACTTTGAGTATGAGTACCACATATCTCCATTATGGTGAAGCGCTCTATATCACTGTTTTTGATTTTATTAATTAAATTAATTAGGAGCTCATTTTCACTCATTTTCTATTTCCTCTTG
>NZ_JBJHZX010000227.1:0-231 GCF_045310515.1 Candidatus Clostridium eludens
TGTCCATACCTCCCAGATAAAATAAAAAAGGCACCACTCCATTTATGGAATAGTACCTCCTTAATAGGTCAGTCCTATAATTTTTCTTTATATTTATTCATTAAATTGATGCTTAAATCTTCATCTGTATGTTTTATGTTTATTTGGAACTCATATTCATATTCTTCCTCTGATTCATTAGTGGAAGTTTTCTCTGTACTTCTATCTTTTGTTTTGACCTTGGATTTTTTA
>NZ_JBJHZX010000228.1:0-231 GCF_045310515.1 Candidatus Clostridium eludens
AATCCCCAAAAGGTAAAGAACATTGTAACCTTTTTACCCATAGCAACTGCTCCATTAGCTATTATAAAAGATGCTAAAGCTTTATCCAAATCCCCACTGAATACAACTAATGTTTTATTATCTTTTTGTGCAATAGCACCGGCATTAACCAAACCACTATTTTCAGTTACTTGTTTTTTGCTACCTTTTTTTATAAAGGCTATTATGTTTCCTTTATCCTTTTTTCTGTTC
>NZ_JBJHZX010000229.1:0-230 GCF_045310515.1 Candidatus Clostridium eludens
AACCTTATTAACAGTATTCTTAGTGTCTTTAGCACTTAGAATACGTTATCCTTTAGGGGAAGAACTTATCCAGGCACGTAGCAGTGCTTATCCCCCACTTTGATAGATGGGGGTGTTAGCAATGGTAGCGATCGGATAAATAGTTTTATAAACAATCATCACCACCCGTAAAACGGGTGGTTTGCTCAGCCCTATAAGGGCATGTTACTGGCTGTGCTACTCGCACACTG
>NZ_JBJHZX010000230.1:0-229 GCF_045310515.1 Candidatus Clostridium eludens
TAAAAAATGCTTGTAATAAGCCAAAGTAATGCAACAAATATTTTCATAATTGGACAGATTTTTATAGGTAATACTGATGTTTTTGCACCAGTAAACAAAGAAAGAATTGCCATGCTAACAAGCATTAAAGAGGACAGTCTAATTACGATAACTCCTACTTGATCACTTGAAAGCCCCATTATAGTGAGTACAAGCACTAACGTTCCAACAAAACAAAGAGTAATCCCCT
>NZ_JBJHZX010000231.1:0-227 GCF_045310515.1 Candidatus Clostridium eludens
GGTTGCTTTGATAACATTAACCATGAATGGTTACAAAACAATATACCAATGGATAAAATTATTATGAAGCAGTTCCTGAAATCGGGATATATATATGAAGGAAAGCTATTCCCAACGGAAACAGGATCGCCACAAGGCGGTGCAATCTCTAGTATATATGCAAATATGACATTAGATGGACTCGAAAAAGTGATTCAAGATAAATATCATAGAAATTCAAAAGGTAA
>NZ_JBJHZX010000232.1:0-226 GCF_045310515.1 Candidatus Clostridium eludens
TTCTGTGAGTGTTATTTCAGAATCAATACATTCTTTTATTGATCTACTTGCAAGCATAATAGCCTTCTTTTCTATTAGGGCAGCTGAAAAACCTGAAGATGAAAAGCACCCATTTGGGCATGGAAAATATGAAAATATTTCGGGATTCGTAGAGGCAATATTGATTTTTTTTGCAGCAATTTTTATTATTTATGAATCTACTAAAAAACTATTAGGTGGTGTAGAA
>NZ_JBJHZX010000233.1:0-224 GCF_045310515.1 Candidatus Clostridium eludens
AAACACACAAATGAATTAATTGAAAGTATTTTTTATAAATATTTTAATAACAGTATTTTAGATGGTGGGGCGGATTCAGCTGTATTTCCCGTAAGTCAAGGCAAAATGGCATTTACGACAGATTCTTTTGTTGTAAAACCCCTATTTTTTTCTGGGGGGAATATTGGAAAGCTTGCAGTTTGTGGTACTGTAAATGATTTAGCCGTGTCAGGGGCAAAACCCTT
>NZ_JBJHZX010000234.1:0-221 GCF_045310515.1 Candidatus Clostridium eludens
TCTTTTTCAGTAATCATTCGCACTGGTTTGCAAGGAACGCCATACGCAAGATAGTTGTTAGGAATATCCTTTGTTACTACACTGCCTGCTCCAATAACAGCATTATCGCCAATATGAACACCACCAATAATTACAACATTTGCAGCAATCCAAACATTATTTCCTATATGAATCTCTTCTGCATATTCGGACACCGAAATATGACCATCCAGATATTTCAT
>NZ_JBJHZX010000235.1:0-217 GCF_045310515.1 Candidatus Clostridium eludens
ATTCGTTTTTCTTACCAGTTATTTTTCCCTGTCCAAAAACTTTGTGAGCCACACAATCCCCTACTTTTAAACTAAATCCTGACTGAAAATCTTGTGAACCTAGTAAATTACACTCTCTTATGAACCTAGATACTTCTACTGCTTTGCCCTTTATAGTCCTGCTAAAACACAAATACAGATTATCTATAGCCCTTGTAATACCTACATAAAAAAGTCT
>NZ_JBJHZX010000236.1:0-216 GCF_045310515.1 Candidatus Clostridium eludens
TAATTACTAAATTTTTATTACAGAGTGGAAAGTTCGTCATTGTAATGGCAATGGTATCTGTAGGACTAAATACTAATTGGGTAATTTTAGCACCTACTTCACTTAGAGTTCAACATTTTATAATGGGAATTTTTTAAAAAAGGAAATTGATTAGTTGATGCACAGAAAAGTATCCTAAAAAGAATTTTTATATTGATATAAAAGAATGGCCTATAT
>NZ_JBJHZX010000237.1:0-211 GCF_045310515.1 Candidatus Clostridium eludens
TTTAATATTTCCTCAGCCATTTCACTCTTAACTACAAACACAACTCTTCCTTCACAAGCCATATATAGTGGATCTAATCCTAATATTTGATTTACAGCAGATACCTCTCTTTCAATGGGTATACTTTCTTCCATGAGCTTTATACTTAAGCCTACTCTATCTGAAATTTCATTTAATATTGTAACAAGCCCTCCCCTTGTAGGATCTTTCA
>NZ_JBJHZX010000238.1:0-211 GCF_045310515.1 Candidatus Clostridium eludens
GTAGTTCATATAGAACCAAAAAGATGAAGAAATAGAACAATACTAGTTGGTTTATATCAGATCTATATTATTAAGTAAAAGACATATGCTAATCATTTAAAATCAAATATCAGTTAATATTAGAAATTTATACCATATTCCATTGGATAGTATATGATTTTTAGTACTTACCCAGTGGGATGATATTAATATAATGTAAAAAGGTCTTCTT
>NZ_JBJHZX010000239.1:0-209 GCF_045310515.1 Candidatus Clostridium eludens
GCAGTATTTGTACTTAAAGTAGTTAAACTTGGAAGATCAACATATTACTATAATTTAAGCGTAGAAGGCAAAGAAAAAGCCAGACCTAAAGGTGGAAAGCCAAAAGGATACAGTATAAACGGAGATGGTGAAAAAGTATGCGATGATCAGATTAAGGAATTTATTTTGGAGGCCATTGACGGGGATGCTATTAACTATGGATATAGAAA
>NZ_JBJHZX010000240.1:0-202 GCF_045310515.1 Candidatus Clostridium eludens
CTATTCTTATTCTATTAAAATGTTCATCCCATATGGTAGGTATATTTGAATTTGTGAGTGTTACACTATTTAAAAGCTTTGTAAATATTTCTTTTAAGAACTTTACTGCCTTTTCATTTAAATGATGGTCTAATGCTTGGCTGCTTACTGTTGTTTTTGTCTTTGAGCTTAGATTAGCACTCATTGTTACAAGTGTATCTTT
>NZ_JBJHZX010000241.1:0-202 GCF_045310515.1 Candidatus Clostridium eludens
ATGTATCAACCAAAACTATGGGTAGATGGATTAATAAAGCCATGAATAAAATTAACACTGTTATGGGTGATTTAAGTAACTAATGAAGGGTTGGTGAAATTATATCAAGGTGGGAATGAACATGCCTTAAATGAGCTCGTAGAGCTTAATAAAGGCTTAGTATATAAACTTGCCAATAGGTTCTATACCGAAAAAACCAATT
>NZ_JBJHZX010000242.1:0-201 GCF_045310515.1 Candidatus Clostridium eludens
AGTATAGTTGATGTGTATATAAGCTATCTGAGAGTTAAGCTCAATGATGTATCTAATGAAAAATATATAACAACAGTTAGAGGTACTGGTTATATGATGAAAGAAATCTAATAAAAAGAAAGGAGTGTATGATCATTATACATAGGAGGCTGTCTATATCAAGAAAACTTACTATAATATACACCGCAATCCTTGTAAGTA
>NZ_JBJHZX010000243.1:0-200 GCF_045310515.1 Candidatus Clostridium eludens
TACCTACATTTTTTGTTTCTGGTGTATGTGCTCCATTGTTATCCATTTGTCTATAACCTCCCTAAATTATAATCATACTTTATTATGTACATATTTTTTTTAAAAATACATGAACAAGGTAACTTTACCCATAGCATATACTCTCAAGAATTCATAACTTTATATAATTGGAAATATATGAATTATCCTAAACATTTTAC